>DATHCU010000063.1:0-4834 GCA_035319385.1 Thermodesulfovibrionales bacterium | reverse complement strand
CTATCGCCTCATTCGTATGCCCCCGTTTCATGAGGATCAGCCCTCTCAGAAAGATAGAGTTTGCCGGCTTCACCCCTTCCTGTTCGGATTTCAAGGCCCAGCCTTCCGCCTCGTTCAGCTGATCCAGTGTATACAGCACGTCAGCCAGTTCAAGATAGGCATCTTTCACCGGAGGCTTGAGCTGAATTGCATCCCTCAGGTTCTTCTCCGCAAGTCTGAAATTCTTGAGTTGTTTGTAAGTCATCCCGATATAAAAAGCAACAACGGAAGACTCCGGTTCCTGCTTCCTCGCCTTCGTGAGAGTATCGAGCGCTTCTTCGTAATCCTCGCTCTTGTACTGCTGTATCCCCTCTTCCAGCAAATTCTCCGAAGCAGACAACCTATCCGGCAAGTATGAAAAAACTAACGACAGAATGAATAGTAAGATTGCAATCTCCTTGATTTTCATATCTCTTATCTCTTTAGTGCCTCCTCCCGGGTTATTATTTCAGGTCTTTCGCAAACCTGTATTTTGAATTTTTGAAAGAGAAGAAAGTGGATCGAGATCTTCACTTGAAGGATAATGCGCATAGTCACCGCAGCCAGCAGGACCCCCCCTCACTTCGGCTCTTTTATTAATAGATTATGCAGAAGAATTCTCTACAATTATAGACTATATTAATAAATTATTTTTATCTATTGTCAAATTAAAAATACTAATAAAAAAATAGATTTTGCTACAACAGCTCCGGACCCGGTCGGGTCATCCCGTTGCGCGCCAATTTGACATAGTGTTATAGTGTGAAATATGAGAAAAATCAAGCTTATTCTGGAGTATGACGGTTCAGGCTACCACGGCTGGCAGATTCAGGATGAGGGTCTCACGATTCAGGGAATTCTCGAGGACAGGATACAAAGGCTTACCGGGGAACCGATCAGGATACTCGGCGCCGGCAGGACTGACGCCGGTGTACACGCCCTTGGACAGGTGGCGACCTTCAGGACGGAATCACCACACAGTATTTCCATTATCAGGAAGGCACTGGATGCGACGCTGCCGCAGGATATCCGCATAGTTGATGCTGCGGAAGCGGATGAGTCCTTTAATCCGAGGGACGATGCGCTCAGAAAAAGCTACTTCTATGTGCTCACAAACGGGAGGAAAGCGCCGGTTTTTCTGCACAGTTATGCCTGGAACATACCCCAGCGTCTGGATCTGCCGGCAATGTCCGAGGCATCCGGCAGTCTGCTCGGAACTCACGACTTCACCTCTTTCATGGGCTCCGGGAGCGGCATAAAGAATGCGGTGAGGGAAGTCCTTGCCTTGAATATTGACAGACTCGACAGGATCGATTTCATGACGGCAAGCATCCGCGGAGATTTCATCAGAATAGGAATAGAAGCCAGGGGCTTTCTCAGACATATGGTCAGGAACATTGTGGGAACTCTCGTTGAAGTCGGCAGGAAGCGGCTGACGCCGGAGGCCGTAAAACATATACTCGATTCGAAAGATAGAAGACTGGCCGGGCAGACTGCGCCTGCATGCGGCCTGTTTCTGGAGAGGATAGACTACGGAAGAACCGCGGTCCAAGGTCAATAATTTAAGCATCCGGCATTTCGGGCTGACAGAACTGTGATAGAGTATATCATAGCTTGGTTTCGAGGAGGGTGCGTGGAATCAACGGGTGAGACTCGCGGCAGTCGATGGAAAATACTTGTGATGGATGATGAAGATCTCCTTATCACGTTCACTGCCCGCATGCTGCGCCGTATGGGATATGAGGTGGAGGTGGCGTCGCACGGCGCCGAGGCAATAGAATTGTACAGAAGGGCGAAGGCATCCGAAAGACCGTTTGACGCGGTCGTCCTGGATCTCACAATCCATGGGGGAATAGGCGGCGAGGAGGTGCTGAAAAAGCTGTACGAAATAGATGCCGAAGTTAAAGCTATTGCTTCAAGCGGCTATTCTGATGATCCCGTCATATCAGGCTTCGGCGATTATGGATTTCACGGAGCGATCGTCAAACCCTATCGGATTGACGAGATGAGCAGAATAGTGTCAAGAGTTATAGGCGCTCCCGCAGTCGTATAGCACACCCCGAAGCAATCAGGCCCCGAACAACTCCAGCCATTCATCGAACTGCATGAGTTTTTCCTCTCCGTACCAGGCGATACCTTCCCTGATCATTTCCAGCGGCTTTTCCTTGATCAGATACTCAGGGCTTTTCGAGAAGAATTTGTCGGCAAAGCAGATGATCTTCTCCTCAATCGATACAGGCCGCATATCTCTTTTTGGAAGTGCTAATTTCCTCTCTTCAATATCAGTCAAGGAGATGCCGGTCCCGATATGCCTTTCGCTGACAAGCGCATGATCGGGTAAACCTTCTTTCTCGAGTATCTCTCTACCCGCATATCCGTGACAGGCGTAATGCAATTCCCCGTAGCATCCGATTTCCGGCTCATTAGTGACGAGAATCCCGATATCGTGAAGCATGGCAGCTTCTTCGACAAATCTCAAACCCGCGGCCGAGAGTCCCATTCTCCTGCCGATCACAAGGGACTTTTGTCCCACCATCCAGCTGTGATGCGACAGGTAATAGTAGGCCCTCGTTTCGGGATGATAGTATTTTCTGATTATCCTGAGTGGATCCACAGCCGGTCAGACAGTCTCTTCAGGCTTCCCGTCATTGCCTGACATCACACTTTCAATCGTCCTGGTCAGTTCCACGATTGAATAGGGCTTTTCAACAACCGCCTTGAACCCGTATTGCCTGTAATTCGCCATGATCGGATCGTTGGAGTATCCGCTCGAAACAATGGCCTTGATCTCGGGATCTATCTGAAGAAGTCTCTGAATGGTCTCCTTGCCGCCGGCCCCTCCGGGAACCGTCAGATCCAGAATCACCACATCAAACGGCTTTCCGGTTTCCCTGGCCTGTTTATAGAGGTCAAGTGCCTCAATCCCGTCGGTTGCTGCAGACACATTATATCCCGCCTTCTTAAGCATCCTGCCGGCAAAGTTCCTGAGTACCTCCTCATCATCCATCACTAGCACGCTGCCCTTGCCCGTGAGAGGAAGCCGGTCCTCTTTTGGTTCGATCAGGACTTCCGCTTCACTGGCGGGCAGATAGACTGAAAAGGTCGCTCCGCTGCCGGGTTCGGATTCCACGTGGATATGACCATTGTGCTTCTCAACCACGGAATAAGCTGTGGTCAACCCCAGGCCACTCCCAGTCGGCTTGGTAGTAAAATACGGATCAAATATCTTCTCAAGATTCTCCTGCGCGATTCCCATCCCCTGATCATGGATTGACACCTTTACGTATTTGCCCGGTCGCAGAGACAGAAGGTTGCCTTCTTCGATAACCAGGTTTTCTGCTTCGACCGTGATGACGCCGCCCCCGGGACAGGCCTGAACAGCATTGATCAGTATGTTGTTGAAGACCTGAGACACCTGGCCCTCGTCCACTTCTACATGATATAGATCATTCTTGAATTCATATTCACAGCGTGAAGCTGAACCGCTCAGAACAAACACAGCCGAATTTCTCACGAGTTTCTGGATCGAGACAACACGCCTGATAGGTTCGCCGCCTTTCGAGAAGGTCAGAAGCCGGCGGGTCAGGTCCTTTGCGCGCAGGGATGCCTGCTCAGCCACCGTCAGAGCCTCAAATGCGTCATCCTCTTCCTTCAGGCAGAGCTTCGTAAAACTTATACTCCCCAGGATCGCGGTAAGGATATTATTGAAATCATGAGCTATCCCGCCGGCCAGAATTCCGAGAGATTCGAGCTTGGCCACCTTAAGGTGTTCGTCCTCCATCCTCTTACGTTCCCTAAGATCGACCACAACCTGGGCGACAAGCCATTCACCGTGGCTTCCCTGGAAAGGCATTGAAGTAATCTGGACAGGACGGTCGCCTTCGCATGGCAATACGCTGTCCGATACTACTGTCGTCCTGGTCTGCAAAGCCGTGGCGACGCCGCATTCCCGGCATCTCTTACTCTCGGACCTGAAATACTCATAACACTTCCTGCCGTCGGGGTTGCCATATGGCTTCTGGGATTCCGGATCGATATATCTGATATTGTATTCGGAGTCTATGATGTCAAGCCCAGTCTTCGTGGAGCCCAGAACAAACTCTATCTGTTGCTTCAGTCCCATTACCTCGTCTTCCACGCGCTTTAGATCGGTAATATCCTGTGTATGAGCAAGCACGAAGTCAGGAGGCGCATAAGAATAGTGAACGCAGAAGAACTTTTCCTTGTTTATCATCCGAAATTTGTAAAAGATCTCTTTTCTGATAATTGTCTTTCCCTTGTAACACTTCCAGACGTCGTCAATTATCTCCGGCGCGTCTTTGTAGATATCGCTCAGTTTCATGCCCAGAACCTCAGAGACCTTTCCCTCCGTGATCTCTTCAGCCGCACGATTGCAATCCGTCAGGACGAAGTCGTACCCCTTTCTCTGCAAGACATATGTGGGAATGGGAATTCCCTGATACTTTGCCCTCGAGCGCTCTTCGCTTTCCCTCAGGGCTTCTTCAGCCTTCTTACGTTCGGTGATGTCCCTGAAGTCTTCCACAATTCCGGTCAGTTCACCGGAGGGTGTTTTGAGCGGGGTTGCAGTAACGATGCAGGCGACTTCTCCTCCATCGCGCCTGACTTTTATCGACTCGAATTCGATACGCTCCTCACCTCCGAGTACCCTCACAAGAGAACACTGATCGGTATGGCATGCCGGTCCTGGAAACATATCGTAGCACTTCTTTCCTGTCAATGATTCTCTGTCAAACCCCGACATCCGCGCAAAGGTCTCATTCGCCTTTAGTATGTTGAAATCCTTGTCCACCACGCG
>DATHCU010000062.1:0-10857 GCA_035319385.1 Thermodesulfovibrionales bacterium | reverse complement strand
TAATCTGTAAGCATCGAGAGGCGAAGGAGTGGACGGTAATAAGCTGCGCCGCCAAACAAAAAAGCATAGGGATGCTCCTTCAACGTAAGAGGATTGGTAGCCAGCTGGAGATCATCCCATATGAAGGAGTTGTTAAAGGTGGGCAGATAGACGCCGACAGCTATGAGAAGAATAGAAGCAGCCAGCAGAAGCATTTTCTTTTTAGATGTATTCATATGAAATTAAAAAAGCGGGACTGTAACCAGTCCCGCTTTCAATCCTTCAATTCGAACCAAGATTATCTCGCGCTGACAGTGGTACTGAATATCTCGTGACCAAGCGTCGCATCTTCTCCGTAACCCGACACGGTTATGGTGTAACTGCCTGCTGATGTCAGGACAACCTGTCCCTGTCCTGGAGCGTCAGCGAACAGGCTTATAGTTCCTGTGAAGCAGCTTCTTTCGCCCTTGGCTGCATGGTGGGCAATTGCCAAGGCAATTACATCACCTGCTTTGTCTGAGCCGTCATACTGATGAGTCTGTGCGGTCTGGAACATTGCCTGACATTGCTTGGCAGGATCCGCGTTAAGAGACTCAGCGCAACCGGTAGCTCCACCTGCGGCGACATAAAGGAACGGATCACCGGAAGTCTCAGCATCCAGCCAGCTCTGGATCTCAGAGACAGCGCCCTTCGCACCCGCTACGACGCAGCGGACCTTTGCCTTTTCCCTCTGGCCGAGGTAGGCAGGAATCGCTATTGCAGCCAGAATACCGATAATGGCGATAACTATCAAAAGTTCGATAAGCGTAAAGCCTCTCTGATCCCTTTTCTTCATCTGTTGAATTGTCTTAAACATCTCTTATTGTCCTCCTTGTTAAAAATTATTCGTAATTCGTCATCATCAACTTATAATGACTGGCCTCAAACCCTGCAGAAAAGTCTCCTTTGCTGCATCACCTCCTTCAGTTTCGCTTTCTCTTATAAAAGCAATGATTGTGCCAAACTCAAAATCAGGAGAAATGCAATTGTTACTATACATAAAAATATCAAAAATATCAATATGTTTATTGGTATTTATTCTACTAATACTAGAAGTAACCGTCAGGCAGGGTTTGGGGTCTCTGAGACGTGGAAGGCCCGTTTATTGACATTTTCTGTCAACAAACGGGCCTTTAAAAGCTTGCTGATTATTCCCAGCTGTTTATGTCTTTATTCTCACCTTCGCCGCCCGGTGAACCATCGGCGCCATAGGATGATATGTCGTAGTCATTATTGTGCTGCCCGGGCGATTCATAGTGGTACGGCCTTCCCCACGGATCGTTCGGAATGCCTTTCTTCAGATAAGGTCCATCCCATCCATTAACTCCGGGGTTGGTGACAAGGGCGGTGAATCCTTCCTGTGTAGTCGGATATCTCCCTGTCTCCAGCTTGAATTGGTCCAGGGCCTGGCCAAGAAGCTCCACCTGAGTCTTTGCCGCACTCGTCTTTCCTTTACCGACTTTCGAAATGAGTTTTGGGTAAACAAGGGCTGCCAGCATGCCCAGGATAACCATGACCACAATGAGTTCAACCAGCGTGAACCCTCTTCTGTTCATCAAATTGTCTTCTCTTCTTCTCACATGTTCCTCCTGTAATGCACTGCAGGATATTTTGCGCGTGATGCACTACATCAAATCTTATAAATATTTTACACCAAGCCCGCCGTCAAATGAAAATGGTGAAGTTGGGTAACAATTCCTTAAGGTCCTCCGCTCTATGAGTCGCAGACTTGAAAAGAGGAGAATTCCCGAATGCCTGCGAAGTCAAATGTCACTTTACCAATAAATGTCGCAGATGCTAAAATCTTGACTGCCGATGGGATACCAAAGCATAAAGAGATGGCCCGAGGGGGAAAGGCCAAGAGAGAGGCTCCTGCAAAGCGGGGCAGGAGCACTGTCTGACGCCCAGATCCTTGCCATTATTCTCCGCACGGGCGGGGGAGGCAAGAGCGCAATTGATCTGGCGATGGAGATGTTGAGCTCGTTCGGGACCCTGAGGGCCGTCGAACAGGCGTCTGTTGTTGAGATGTCCCGTTTCAAGGGCATGGGAGACGCAAAGGTGGCGCAGATAAAGGCTGCTTTTGATCTGGGCAGGCGGCTCCTCTGCGAAGTCAGTCCCAGGGGGCCTCAGTTCATGTCGGGGAAAGACGTCTATCTCTACTATTCACAGAGATTCAGCCTCATGAAGAAGGAGGTATTCCACTGCGCAATGCTGGACGCCAGAAACAGGGTGTTCAGGGACAGCCGCGTATCAGAGGGCACCCTCACCAACTCACTCATCCATCCCCGTGAGGCGTTCAGAGACGCTATCAGGGAATCGGCCGCTTCTGTCATTTTTGCGCACAACCACCCGAGCGGCGATCCCTCTCCGAGCCGCGAGGACATAATAATCACGGAGAGGCTCGCCGACGCAGGCGAGATAGTGGGCATAAAGGTCCTTGATCATGTCATAATAGGTGACGGTCAATTTACGAGTATGATGGAAAAAGGATACATGAAGAGAAAATACTAAATTCTAAACTCTAAATCCTAAGAGACGGTCTTGTTAGTGTTTCGGGTTTAGAAATTCGGGTTTCGAGTTTAGTCTGGAGGGTGATTTTATGGCACGGATTAGAAGGGCGGTTATAAGCGTATCGAACAAGACGGGCCTGGCGGAGTTTGCGCAGGAGTTGCACGCCATGGGGGTTGAGATCCTCTCCACAGGAGGAACGGCCAGGGCTTTGCGGGATGCGGGCCTTCCGGTCAAGGATGTGTCAGAGCATACCGGTTCGCCGGAAATGCTTGACGGAAGGGTGAAGACCCTGCACCCAAAGGTGCACGGAGGACTGCTTGCACGCCGGGACAATCCGAAGGACATGGAAGAGATAAAGAAGCACGGCATCGAATTAATCGATATGGTAGTGGTGAATCTGTATCCTTTTGAAGAGACGATTGCAAAGCCGGGTGTCACCTTTGATGAGGCTATTGAGAATATAGATATCGGCGGCCCCACGATGTTGCGCTCTGCTTCAAAGAATTTCAGGGATGTTGTTGTAATTGTTGATCCGGCCGATTATGATTCAGTTGCTAAAGAGATGAAAGGCCAGAACGGTGATGTGAGTTATAGTACGAGGCTGGAGCTGGCAAAGAAAGTCTTCAAACATACTTCAAGGTATGACAGCATCATCGCGGATTATCTGACAAAGACAATTGAAAAGAAATAACCGGGAAAACAGTCTCATAAATAATACGTAACGACATTATTTATAAAATTCCTCCCAGCCTCCCTTTGCCAGAGGTCACGAAATCCTTCGGATCTGGTGAAGAGGGGAGGGGGAGATTTTCTGATCCAGCTGAATTCAGTCTTCAGACCCTTAATTGAGCATTTGATACTGCGCAGAAAATAAATTTAGAGAGGTCCTATTGAAAGCACTTGTTTTGGGAGGGGGGGGGAAGGAACATGCCCTTGTCTGGAAGCTCTCTGAGAGCAAACATATAGACAAGATATACTGTTGTCCCGGGAATGCGGGCATTGCCGAGATTGCGGAATGCATTGATATAAACCCTTATAGCGCAGAGGCGCTCATCGATTTTGTGAAATATGAATGGATTGATTTCACCGTTGTCAGTTCGGAGGATTTCGTTGCCAAAGGAATAGTAAACACCTTTGAAAGGGAGGGATGCAAGGCGCTGGGCCCAAATGCGTCGGTATCTCAGCTAAGGTCCAGCAGGGTCTTTGCGAAGAACCTGATGAGACTCTATCGCATACCGACTCCTGGCTACAAGGTCTTTTCATCATATGATCTTGCAGAGGACTATGTCAGGCTCAAGGGGGCTCCCATTGTAATCAAGACGGACGGTCGATCCGGACAGACGGGGATCTTATCTGCGCAGACCGTTGATGATGCGATTCACGCTCTAAAGCTGATCATGAAGGACAAGATCGCGGGAGAGGCCGGCAATCAGATCATTATCGAGGAGAGCATCAGGGGCCAAAATGTGTCTTTCGCTTTCTTTACGGACGGCAATTCGATGAAACCCGTTGCCAGCCTTCAGAAATACTCTGTAAACAGTATATCTTCAAAGACCTATGGGGGCTCTAGCCCCGCATCTGCGGAAGGAAAGAATCTTGATGCTCTGGCGATGAACAAAGCGATCTCGCAGTTGTTCAGGGCTCTGGCTTCAGAGGGGATGGCCTTCAAGGGCGCTCTCTCTATCGACGCGATTCTCAGGGAAGACGAGGTCTTCATATCCGATATCAACTGCAACTTTGCTCATCTGGAAGCCCAGATTATCCTGCCCAGGCTGAAGACTGACCTTGCAGAAGTCTTTGTCGCCTTGCTCGAACAAAGACTTCCTGAGATTGAAGTGGAATGCCGGCAGGAGAGTTCTGTATGCATCCCGGCATGCGGCGAGGCATCTCCTGAAGGCAATGTGATCAGCGGGCTTCAGAAGAGGGGGAAGGACGTCTTCATATTCCATGAAGCCACTGCCTACAGCGGCAAAGAGGTTATTGCCACGGGAGAAGAGGTCCTGAGTGTAACGGCTCTCGGACAGGATCTGAATGCCGCCATGGAAAAGGCCGATAACGTTTTGGCCGGTATAGATTTTAAGGGAATGCACTACGAAAGAATACCGGGCATAAAGGCGCATAGCGGCTAGCAGGCAATGAGATCGGGATATGGCCTGCTCCAGCCCTGAACAATATACAAAATTCGCGAATGATATGGATGCAGCCTCACGATGACGAGCAAGGAGGGGAAACATGAAGCCGCAAGTGTTGATAATAATGGGAAGTGATTCTGATCTGCAGGTTATGCAGACAGCCGGTGAATTATTGGAGAAGTTCGGGATTTCTTACGAAATGACTATCGCGTCCGCCCATAGAACACCTGAACTTACTGTCAGACTGGCTTCTGATGCGGAGAAGAAAGGGTTTGATGTTGTAATTGCAGGAGCTGGAATGGCTGCTCACCTCGCGGGGTTTATAGCGGCTCACACGACTCTCCCTGTCATAGGTGTGCCCATAGATTCCTCTTCTCTCAAAGGCCTTGACTCACTTCTGTCCATCGTCCAGATGCCGCCCGGGGTGCCGGTTGCGGCGATGTCGATAGGCAAGGCAGGTGCAAAGAATGCGGCCATTCTTGCTGCCCAGATAATAGCCAGGAGAGACAGGGAAATAACCAAGAAGCTGAAGGCTTACAAAAAACAGATGGCAAGGGAGGTCGAGGGGAAGTCGCTCGCCTTAAAAGGCAACAAGAACAGATAATGAAGGTCCATCTGGATTGTTTTCCGTGCTTCCTGCGTCAGTCTATCATCGCGCTGAGGCTTGCCACGGAAGATGAAGCAGTGCAGGAAGCTGTCTTAAAGGGCACTCTTGAGTTCATACAAAATGCGGATGTGTCAAAATCCCCTGCCCACACGACCACTTTCATCCACAGAAGAATCAGGGAGATGCTGGGAAAGGATCCATTTGAGTCCATAAAATCGCAGTATAACAGGATAGCCCTCGATTTGTATCCCTCGATGAGAGACATTCTGGCAGAAAGCGCTGATCCTCTGGAGACCAGTGCAAGGCTTGCAATTGCCGGGAATATCATAGACTTCGGAATCTTTACTTCAATAGACATTGAAGGGACTGTAGACAGGGCTCTGAAGACCAGCCCGGCGGTTAATGACTATTCTGCTTTCCGAGATGCCGTCTCCGATACAGAGGAAGTCCTATACCTGCTTGACAATGCAGGAGAGATTGTCTTTGACAGGCTTCTCATAGAATGCCTGGCAGGTCTGGGGAAGAAGGTCAAGGCGGTTGTCAAGGGCGCCCCTGTCATAAACGATTCCACGATTGTGGATGCGGAAGAGTCGGGCCTGACAAGGATATGCGAGGTGATTCAGAATGGTTCGGATGCAGTTGGCACAATACTTCCCTGGACATCCTCCGAATTCCAGAGGGACTTTGAGAAGGCTCAGCTGATAATCAGCAAGGGACAGGGGAATTTCGAGACTCTCGCCGGAACGGACAAAAACATCTTCTTTCTCTTCCAGTCTAAATGCCACGTGGTCTCCAACGATCTCGGCCTCGCCCGTGGCGCCATGCTCCTCAGAAAATCCTGATCTGCATTATCTATGAGTTTCCTGACAACGGAACAGATGCTGCATCGGAGAGCGTCATCCCGATTTCATGAATAATGGGGGCTGAAGGGGATCATCCCCTGGCTTGAATATCCTCTATCGATTCTTTTGCGATGATCCGGACATTTTCATTTCCGTCAGTCGAGAGTTCACGAAGGGAGGGGATAACATCGCTGCTTCCGATTATGCCGAGTATGTTCGCCGCATCGCCCCTTATTACCGGATTTTCATCTTTCAGTAGAGAGACGATCTGCGGGACTGTCTTCTTCACGTTTTCGGCATCCTCATGGATCAGGGTCTCGAGAAGGGCAGTGACTCCTATCCTGACCCGCATTCTCTCATCGCTCAGGAGATCAGCGACGAACGAATACATGCCCTTGTCCTGTTTGAACATGTCGATTATATTCTCGAGCATCCCGCCCTCCATATAATCGGCGACCATCTTTTTCAGGTCCGAGTTCTCTCCAGCCCCCTCTTCCACAACCGCTATAATAGCACAAAAATATCTCGACCCACAGCAGTTTTGTAGTATAATCTCATCAGTCGCATAAGATGAAGGGCAGACATGACAAAAAAGCTTTTATACGCGACATGAAATAAGTCATACTCACCTGACGGCACTTTCAACCTTGAGTGCATTCCTGTTCAACGCATGAGAACACGTGTTAACGGTACATTGAGGAGTCGCATAAAAACTTTTTCATCATATCTACCCTTCAAAGGGGAAAAGGTTTTTGCACCATTAGGGCAATTTCCTATTTGAGACACGAAAAGGATCCACTATATGAAAATCTACAACAGTCTGTCCGGCAAGAAAGAAGAGTTCGAGCCCCTTCTTCCGGGCAAAGCAGGCATATATGCCTGCGGGGTCACCGTATACGATTATTGTCATATCGGGCATGCCAGGAGTGCGATTGTCTTCGATGTGATAAGGAGATATCTGCAGCATAAAGGCCTTGTCGTCACCTATGTGAGAAATTTTACCGACATAGACGACAAGATAATAAAGCGCGCCGGGGAGGAGGGAATCCCGTGGGATTCTGTGTCCAGGAAGTACACTGATGAGTATTACAGGGACATGGATTTGCTTGGGGTAGGAAGGGCCGATCTTGAACCCAGGGCTACAGACTACATCCCGGAAATGATAACCATTGTGCGAGGCCTTGTGGATAAAGGTTTTGCGTACGAAATAGACGGAAGCGTGTATTTCTCAGTGGAAAAATTCAGGGATTACGGAAAGCTGTCCAAGCGCAACATGGAAGAGGCAATGGCGGGCGCGCGCGTCGAAGTAGATGAAAGGAAAAAGAACCCTCTGGACTTTGCCCTGTGGAAGAAATCAAAAGAGGGTGAACCGTTCTGGGAATCTCCTTGGGGAAAAGGAAGGCCCGGATGGCATATCGAGTGTTCGGCCATGTCCATCAAGCACCTTGGCGAGAGTTTCGATATCCACGGCGGCGGGGCTGATCTTCTCTTCCCCCATCATGAAAACGAGATAGCGCAATCCGAGGCGTACACCGGCAAACCGTTTGCGAGGTATTGGGTGCATAACGGGTTCATTACCATCAACAAGGAAAAGATGTCTAAATCCCTTGGGAACTTCTTTACTATCAGAGAGGTTCTCGCATCTTTCGACCCTGAAGTGGTCAGGTTCTTTCTGCTGTCAACCCATTACAGAAGCCCGATTGAGTTTTCGGATGAGGTCCTGCGTGAAACCGAAAGCACGCTGGACAGATACTATACAACAGTATTGCGTATTCAGGACTATCTTGAGCAGCCCGCAGGGAATAAGACGGGGGCGGCCGGCGCAGGGGAAGATTTGAGGGTGGTTCTGGACGAATTCAGCGGGAAGTTTGAATCCGCGCTGGACGATGATTTCAATACGGCCCTTGGATTAGGACATGTCTTCGAGCTGATAAAGGAGATAAACAGGTTCCTGGACAGGAAGCCGAAGGGGGCCGGAGACCGGGACCTTCTGGTGAGGGCGTCCGAACAGCTGTCTGTCACCGGCAGCATCCTGAATCTCTTCAACAGGTCTCCTCATGAGTGGTATGTATCGTTGATGAAAGTCAGGAACATCGGACTGACCGAAGATTATATAGCCGGCAAGATCGGGGAACGTCGGGAAGCCAGGCTTAAGAAAGACTGGCTACTCGCGGACGCCATAAGAAAAGAGCTTGAGGAGAAAGGGGTTATCCTTGAAGATAAGAAGGACAGGACCGACTGGAAGATCAAAGTCGGATCATGAATGGATATACGGCCTGAATCCGGTTCTTGAGGCGATAAGATCCGGCAGAAACATCAGGAACATCTATCTGTCTTCCGCCAGACATGAAAAGATACATGATGTAAGAAAAGAAGCGGATTCAAGAAATCTCCCTATAATAGTTAAAGACCCGGGTTTTTTTGACGGCATATTCGGAAAAGGACATCAGGGGGTGGCAGCCGAAGTTGCGCCGAAGGAATACGTCCCCCTTGATGAACTGCTCGAAGTCCCCATACTGAAGCAGGAACTCGCCTTCTTTCTCGTAGTCGATTGCCTTGAAGATCCTAGAAATTTGGGGGCCCTGCTTCGGGTGGCCGACGCAGCAGGCGTCCATGGCATTGTCTTGCAGGCTTACAGATCTGTAGGCCTCGGAGCGGAGGTTTCCAAGGTATCCGCGGGCGCGGTGGAGTATGTCCCGGTTGCGATGGTGCCGAATATCAAATATGCTATAAATGAGATGAAGAAAAATGGTATACTGATCATCGGTGCTGAGACGGCCGGAGAAAAGACACCCTGGGATTTGGACTTGAATGTTCCTTTGGCTGTGGTAATCGGCTCCGAGGGAAAAGGAATCAGGCAGACTGTCCGCTCGCTATGTGACATCCTTGTGAATATACCGATGCGGGGCACAATCAATTCCCTCAATGCCTCTGTTGCAGCTGGCATACTGGCTTTTGAGATTTTGCGTCAAAGAACGCAAAAATAGATAAAAATAAGAGATTAAGCTTAATTTTCCGCTATAACCTTAATTTTCTGCAATTGACCTTTTTATAATATATATTGTTTAATTGAGATTCTAGTAAAAAGGGGTTAGTGTTGTCTTTTTCGGCCCCGAAGATACTAGCGAGTATGATGAAGCCACCGTAGCTCAGCTGGCAGAGCAGCTGATTTGTAATCAGCGGGTCGGGGGTTCAATTCCCTTCGGTGGCTCCAGGGAGAGGTTCCCGAGTGGCCAAAGGGAGCAGACTGTAAATCTGCCGGCGCAGCCTTCGGAGGTTCGAATCCTCCCCTCTCCACCAGCTTAATTTTGCTTTGGATTCTGGACGAATTGTTGTTTGATAATTGATTTTGTGAGTGCGGGAGTAGCTCAGTGGTAGAGCGTCAGCCTTCCAAGCTGAGGGTCGCGGGTTCGAATCCCGTTTCCCGCTCCAATAAAAACGGGCAAGCCGTTCAGGTTCGGATGGCCTCCCCGCTTTTAAAGCAGGGTCGCCCATGTAGCTCAGTTGGCAGAGCACATCCTTGGTAAGGATGAGGTCACCGGTCCGATTCCGGTCATGGGCTCCAAATATAATGAGTTGAGAGTTTATTAGGAATATCAAGATTAAGGCGGGTGCTCTGAGCCGGCCGACAAAAGTGTAAAAGAGGAGGGAAAATGGCAAAGGCAAAATTTGAGAGGTCAAAGCCTCATGCGAACATAGGGACGATCGGACACGTAGACCACGGGAAGACGACATTGACATCGGCGATCACGAAGGTGTTGGCGATGACAGGTGGTGCGACATACCGTTCATTTGACAGTATTGATAATGCACCTGAGGAGAAGGCAAGAGGAATAACGATAGCGACAGCGCATGTAGAGTATGAGACAGGGAAGAGGCATTATGCCCATGTAGACTGTCCTGGTCATGCGGATTATATAAAGAACATGATAACCGGAGCAGCGCAGATGGATGGAGCGATCCTGGTGGTGTCGGCAGCGGATGGACCGATGCCGCAGACGAGGGAGCACATACTGTTGGCGAGGCAGGTAGGAGTGCCGTACATAGTTGTGTTCATGAATAAGATAGATATGGTAGATGATCCCGAGCTGCTGGATTTGGTGGAGCTTGAGGTTAGGGACCTGCTGACGAAGTATCAGTTTCCTGGGGACAAGATACCAGTGATACGTGGCAGTGCGCTGAAGGCGATGAACAGCACGGCAACGGATCAGAGCGGAGAGGAATACAAGTGCATACTTGATCTGATGGAAGCGATAGATACATATGTACCGACGCCTGAGAGGCCGATAGACAAGCCGTTTTTGATGCCGATAGAGGATGTATTTTCAATATCGGGCAGGGGTACGGTAGTAACGGGCAGGGTAGAGCGCGGTATAGTGAAGGTAGGAGAAGAGGTAGAGATAGTAGGATTGGGAGAGACGCGGAAGACAGTGGCTACGGGAGTGGAGATGTTCCGGAAGCTGTTGGATGAAGGGCGTGCGGGAGACAACATCGGCGTGCTATTGAGAGGAATCGGGAAGGAAGAGGTAGAGCGCGGGCAGGTGTTGGCGAAGCCTGGAAGCATCACGCCGCATACGAAGTTCAAGGCAGAGGTGTATGTGCTGACGAAAGAAGAAGGCGGAAGGCACACACCGTTTTTCAAGGGATATCGACCGCAGTTTTACTTCAGGACGACGGATGTCACGGGAGTGGCGCAGTTGCCGGAGGGAGTGGAGATGGTGATGCCCGGTGACAACGTGAGTCTGGT
>DATHCU010000061.1:0-3497 GCA_035319385.1 Thermodesulfovibrionales bacterium | reverse complement strand
GATCCGAAGAATACACTCCATCAACTTTAGTGGCCTTGAGGATCACATCGGCACCTATCTCCATCGCCCTGAGCGAGGCAGCAGTATCCGTCGTAAAATATGGGTTGCCGGTCCCGGCAGCAAAGATAACTGTCCTGCCTTTTTCGAGATGCCTCATCGCCTTCCTTCTTATATACGGCTCAGCCAGTTCCTTCATTTCGATGGCAGACTGGACCCTTGTGGAGACGCTGTGTTTTTCGAGTGCATTCTGAAGGGCGAGGGCGTTGATCACAGTGGCAAGCATACCCATGTAATCGGCCGAAGCCCTTTCCATCCCCTGAACACTGGCCTCCACTCCTCTGAAGATATTGCCCCCGCCGATGACTATGGCAAGCTGAACACCCATTGCCACGGCTTCCTTTATCTCTCTGGCGATAAAGTCCACGGTTCCGGGGTCAACACCGTAACCCTTATCTCCCATCATGGCTTCACCGCTGATCTTGAGGAGTATTCTCCTGTATTTCAAGGTCACTATCCCGTTATCTCGCCCAGCTGAAATCTCGCAAACCTCTTAATCACGATGTTCTCGCCCATTTTTGCAATCTTCTCCGTGACAAGGTCCTTGATCTTCGTCTTCTGTTCAGTATCTTTGATGAAGATCTGATCGAGAAGGCAGAAATCGGTAAAGTACTTTTCCAGTTTGCCTTCAATGATCTTCTCCACAACCTGGGGCGGCTTGTTTGTAACCTGCGACCTGTATATCTCCTTCTCCCGTTCAAGAACATCCTGGGGAACGTCTTCCCTCGACAAATACACCGGGTTGGCGGCTGCGATATGCATCGCTATATCTTTTACAAGCTGCTTGAAATCATCCGTCCTCGCGACAAAGTCGGTCTCGCAATTTACTTCAACCATCGTGCCGATCTTGCCCATATGAATGTACGATTCTATAAGACCTTCAGAAGCTGTCCTTCCGGCCTTTTTTGAAGCTGTTGCAAGGCCTTTTTGCCTAAGCAGATCAACTGCTTTTTCAAAATCACCATTGCTCTCGGTGAGGGCTTTCTTACATTCCATCATGCCGACCCCGGTCTTCTCTCTGAGTTGCTTCACCATCTCTGCGGAAATAGTTGTCATTCTGCTGCACCTTCTTCTTCCTGCTGGATTTTTTCTTCAACCTTGCTCTTCTCCGCTTCTTCTGCGGACTTCTTAGACAGGGTCTCTTTGCCCTCCATTATGGCATCTGCTATCTTGGAGGTAATAAGCTTTATTGCGCGTATAGCATCATCATTGCCCGGGATAACATAATCGATTTCATCGGGATCGCAGTTAGTGTCCACTATTGCAATGATGGGGACGGAGAGCTTGTGTGCTTCTGCGACTGCGATCCTCTCTTTCTTAGGGTCGACAATAAAGAGAGCGCCCGGAAGACCTGACATGTCTTTTATGCCTGACAGATTCTTCTCAAGCTTCGTCCTCTCCTGTTCAAGTGCGGCAACCTCTTTCTTGGGCAGGAGCTCATACGTCCCGTCTTGTTTCATCGTCTCGATCTTCTTCAGCTTTTCTATGCTCTTCTTAATTGTGAAAAAGTTTGTCATCATGCCGCCGAGCCAGCGCTGGTTAACGTAGTATGCACCGGATCTCAGCGCCTCTTCCTTAATGGCATCCTGCGACTGCTTCTTTGTGCCGACAAAAAGAACCGGCGCCCCGGACATTGTAACGTTCTTCACAAAATTATAAGCTTCCTCAAGACCTTTGACCGTCTTTTGAAGGTCAATAATATAAATTCCGTTTCTCTCGCCAAAGATGTACTTCTTCATCTTCGGGTGCCATCTCTTCACCTGATGCCCAAAGTGCACGCCTGCTTCAAGCAGTTCCTTCATTGCTGCGACCATAATGTTCGTATCCTCCTGTTTTTGCAAAAAGCCTGTTCTTTGTTCTATCCCGGCTTTTTTATATAGGATGTGAATTAAGGATTTCCTTAAAATAAGGAAATTAGTCCTTTAAGGAAGACAGAATAACACAAAAAGGGCTTTTTTTGCAAGATGATAGCGTGTAAAATAAGAATAATTCAGTTCATGGGTCGCTGAATCCTCTCAATGCGGTCGTGATTTATCGAGAGGATCCAGGGGGCGCATAAAGGTGAACCCGGTATTCCGGCTGTCATTCATTACTTTTCGTTGTGTTCGGCCGGGTTCGATACTAGACCAGGAAAATTGCCGAAAGGGAGGCATTATGATTGAACGTTATACCCGTCCCGAAATGGGACAGTTATGGGAACTCGATAACAAGTACCGGAAATGGCTTGACGTTGAGATTGCGGTCTGCGAAGCGTGGTCTGAAATTGGAGAGATCCCGAGAGATGCGGTCAGTTCGATAAAAGAAAAGGCGGCCTTTGATCTAACAGAGATTGACGAGATAGAAAAGGTGGTAAAACACGACGTCATTGCCTTTTTGACCTGCGTTGCCAGAAGTCTTGGCCCGGAATCCCGGTTCGTTCACAAGGGCCTTACCTCATCCGACATTCTGGACACGGCACTGGCCCTCCTCATGCGGGAAGCGGCCGACATTATTATCCAGGACATAAAAGATCTCATGGGTGTCTTGAAGAAACAGGCATATTCCTATAAAGGGACCCCTATGATAGGCAGAAGCCATGGCGTCCACGCTGAGCCCATGACCTTCGGACTCAAGTTCGCCATGTGGTACGAGGACATGAGAAGAAGCCTCCAGAGGATGAAAAAGGCAAAGGACATAGTCAGCGTTGGAAAGCTCTCCGGGGCGGTAGGCACCTTTTCGAACATACCGCCGGTGATCGAGGAGAAGGTATGTCGCAAACTCGGGCTTAAGCCCGAACTCGTTGCAACCCAGATTGTGCAGAGGGACAGGCATGCCGAATTCCTGACAACCCTTGCCCTCATCGCGGCATCAGTTGAAAAGATAGCTGTGGAGATACGCCATCTCCAGAGGTCCGAGGTGCTGGAGGCCGAAGAATCCTTTATGAAGGGGCAAAAAGGGTCCTCAGCAATGCCACACAAACGCAACCCTATAGGAAGTGAAAATCTTTCGGGACTGGCAAGGATTGTCAGAGCTAATTCCATCGCAGCACTCGAAAACATAGCCCTATGGCACGAGAGGGACATTTCTCATTCCTCCGTTGAACGCGTGATCATACCTGACAGCACGATCCTCGTCGATTACATGTTGAACAGGCTCGGCGGCATCTTACGGTCGCTCCATGTATATCCCAGGAGGATGAAGGAGAACATGGAACGGAGCTATGGCCTCTTCAATTCCCAGCGCGTGCTACTTGCCCTGCTGGACAAAGGTATGCTCCGTGAGGACGCATATGAAATAGTCCAGAGAGATGCAATGAAGAGCTGGAAGACAGGAAGCCAGTTCAAGAAATTATTATTGAACGACAAGGAAGTAAGGAAGTATCTGACTGCCAAAGAGGTCGGTGCCATCTTCGATCTGGACTACTATCTGAAGAATGTAGACTATATCTTCAAAAGGGTGTT
>DATHCU010000060.1:0-9930 GCA_035319385.1 Thermodesulfovibrionales bacterium | reverse complement strand
CTGTTTCTATTCCTCTTTTGAGGAAGCATCGGACAATTTAAGGAGATAGCCTGCAAACATAACTCCTTCCTTTACACTATTCCCTTCTAACACATGTGTTGGCAGGAAGGAAGTTATTGAGAAGCTGACACCTCAGCCCAGACCTGGCCGGTTTACTGGTGCGGCATAGGCCATATAGACCAACAAGGCCTTATCGATTGCGTGAACTCCTACTGATACCCACAAAGAGCATCCATGTCAGTTACAGATGCCCCAAAAAGTATCGAGAGATGAGTGTGATTGGCATCTGGGTCCCGCAGTCCATAATTTCTGCTTCTTGCCCTGACACTGCTTGGAGGAAGTGCAGGGGTTCCGCACACGGTCCCAGATCAGTCGCACCTCTTCCTGAAGAGTTTCTTTCTATGTGAACTTTCCAGATATACAGCGGTCTACCATTGATATGAGCCGATATGTTTTGTGATAAACTATGACGAATTGAATCCGTGACTCATCAGGTCTCCTGTCGCCGATTACGATCATGTATGACAAGGAAATAAAGCACGAAATAGAAAGACTGGTTAAGGATCTCAACTATCATAGTTACCGTTACTATGTGCTTGATTCACCCGTGATCTCCGATGAAGACTACGACCGGATGTATCTCCGCGTGAAGAAGCTTGAAGAACAGTATCATTATGTCCTCCCCGATTCCCCCACACAAAGGGTCGGTGCGCCTCCGCTGGACAAGTTTGAGAAGGTGCGGCACACGGAGCCTATGCTTTCACTGGATAACGCTTTTTCTTATGAGGATATTGCGGAGTTTGATAAAAGGATCAAGAGACTTCTCAAGTCGGATGAGGAAGTCGAATATACGGTCGAACCGAAGTATGACGGACTCGCGATGGAACTCACTTACAGAGACGGCCTGCTCTTTAAGGCTTCGACCAGGGGCGACGGATATGAGGGTGAAGACGTTACCACGAATATCAGGACGATCAAAGCGGTGCCCATAAAGATCAGTGGAGAGAGTGTCCCCGATGAGATCGACATCCGTGGCGAGGTCTACATGGATATTGTCGACTTTGAAAGACTGAACATCGAGCGGGAGGGTAACGGCGAGCCCGCGTTCGCCAATCCGAGGAACGCCGCTGCAGGTTCTGTGCGACAGCTTGATTCCACTATCACCGCATCGCGCAGGCTCCACCTTTCCTGCTATGGCCTGGGGGCGGCAATAGGAATTGAATTTAAGAGCCAGTCCGATTTCACAAAATGGCTGGAGGAAGCTAGGTTCCCCGTGCCCGCCGACATGAAAGTCGTTAAAGGTATCGACAAGGTCGCAGAGGCAATCAGGGAGATCGAAGAGCAGCGCAAGAAGTATTCTTTCGAGACGGACGGCGCTGTTGTCAAAGTCAATGCCTTCAGACTTCAGAAGCTGCTCGGCATGAAGACCAGGGAACCGCGTTGGGCCGTGGCTTACAAATTCGCCGCACATCAGGGCATCACCAGTATTAAGGACATTCAAGGGAGTGTCGGAAGGACCGGCGTCATAACTCCTTTTGCCGTATTCGAACCTGTCAGGATCGGAGGCGTGACTGTGTCACGGTCCACGCTCCACAACTGGGATGAGATGGAGAGGAAGGATATCAGGATAGGAGACACGGTCGTGGTTGAGAGGGCCGGAGACGTGATACCCCACGTCATAGCCGTTATCAAGGATAAGCGGACCGGAAGAGAGAAACCTTTCCCGATACCCGCTCGCTGTCCTGTTTGCGGCTCCAGGGTCGTCAGGGAAGAAGGGGAAGTGGCCGTGCGGTGCATCGGCCTGAATTGTCCTGCCCAGGTTCAGGAGAAGATATTCCATTTTGCATCGAGGGGAGCGCTTGATATCGAAGGTCTTGGTGAGAAGAACATTGAGCTCTTTTATTCACGGGGGCTTGTGCATAACTTTGTGGATATATTCAAACTGAGGAAGGAAGACCTTTTGATGCTTCCCAGGTTTGGGGACAAGTCAGCGCAGAACTTGGTAGAGGCCATCGATAAAGCGAAGGACGCTATTCTTGCTAGATTTCTTTATGCTCTCGGAATCCTGCACGTGGGCGAGTACGCGTCGAAACTCCTTGCAAAGAATTTCAGGGACATAGACGAGTTACGAAACGTAAAAGAGGAGCGCATCCTCCAGATCAAACAGATGGGGGAAAAGATCGCGCATTCCGTTTCTGAATTCTTTAATGACTCTGAAAATCTGCGCACACTCGATACACTCAAATCATTGGGGCTCCATCTAAAGAATCCCGACTATTCGGAAGCGACCGCATCGAAGAAACCTCTGGAAGGCCTCACCTTTGTTATAACAGGCACACTGCCCAGATCAAGGGATGAAATTGAAGAATTGATCGGGAACCTGGGCGGACGGGCCGCATCATCCGTCTCCAGGAATACTAGTTACGTCATCCTCGGCACAGACCCTGGTTCGAAACTCAGGAAGGCAACCGAACTCGGGGTAAAGACTATCTCCTACGATGACCTGCTCGGCATAATAGAAGAACGGAAATAGCAGAAACGATCAGGCGATCTTCTTCATGATCTCTTCCTCTATCTCCCTGGCAACAACTCCCGGCTGCGACAGGTTCTTCTCGTAAATAGATAGCAGCCTGTCAGCATAATCCGCAGCATTCCTGTATCCTGAGGTCCTTGCCCGTTCGATTTCCCCCCAATCGCCGTTCTCGGAGAATGCCTGAAAAGCGGCGACCATCTCGGGGAATATGATCTTCCTGAAGCCGCTGAGAAAAACATTATAGAAACCCAATGACCCCCCGTTCCTTCTTTCTATGATATAAGGCAGCATCCCTTTTTCAGCGGTATCAGAAAGGATATCCTTGACCGCGCGTGCGAATACCTCGGACTGGCTGTGAGGGAGGTTCGTCAGAAAGGTCTTCCATCTGTCGCCGAGTCTTCTTCCCTCATATGCCTCGCCAAGCTCGTGATAGACATAGGTCTCCGCCTCGGAGAGAGCTATTCCGGAAATCTTCTCATGGAGGTCATCGTCCGGTTCTGCCCTCTGAGGGATACCATACTCCGAAAATGCAAAGGAGAGTTTGCATTTCGTCTTCTTGACCCTGAATTCCTCGAACCTATTCCATAGCAGGAGCCGCGTAATGTCGACTCTCGCAATAATCGTATTGTTCTGGAGCATGGCGGGATAATCCGAAAGCTCTCTTGCGTGTTCGGAGCCCGCGATGTACACATCAAATCCATCCACCTTCCTGTGGGATATAATGTCGGTCGCAAAGAAGACTGGCTTCATATAGAGTCCGAAGCCGGCGCCGTAGAGGAGGCCTTCCGCATTCAGGACCGAATTTATCCTCTCTACCTCGAACGGTCCGTATTCATCTCCGTTTACCGAGATATTTTCGAGGTTCCGACCCTCGATCTCTCTCCACAGAGCTTCTCTTTCATTTATCCATTCGCCGACATCTTTCTGCAGCAGTCTTTCCCACGGCATCAATCCCATTTCAGCGCGATACAGCTCCCTCAGCCTGAGGAGAAGGCCGCAGAGGGAATAAGTCCCCCAATATTTGGCGTCAGATATATTACAGTTTGTCTTGATCTGGGCGCATATCGCCTGAATGTTTGTCATGTGAAGTACCTTGTGATATTTTAACAGATGGATCATGGCATATGATTTTTGAATCGTGCTATCATAATTGAAAACAACGGGTAAATCATTGCCATGACAAGGAATTCATTCCATGCCTCTGATATCTGTTAACAGGGCGAAAAAGACAAAAGTAATATTCCTGATCGGCCTGTTCATCACTGCTCTGTTTGCCGTCCTTATGAAATTAGGATTCTATCCCCTTGAGATCCTGGAAGACAAGATGTATGATCTCAGGTTCAAGCTCATGGGCAAGACAAAGGCCCCTGACAACATCGTGATCGCTGCGATAGACGAAAAGAGCATCGAGAAACTCGGCAGATGGCCGTGGGGAAGAGACAGGATGGCCGGATTGCTTGACAAACTCTCGAAGGCCGAGGCGGAGCTCATAGTATTCGACATATTTATGCCGGAGTCCGAAGTTCATGACCTCATGCTTGCCAAAGCCGTAAAGAACGCCGGGAATGTATTGCTCCCGCTGGTATTTTCTTTTGACACATCTCAGACTTCAAGGCAGAACGAGCACATTACATATGCGGCCGTGCAGCAGATAACAAATTCTGAGAAATTCGGTAAATATGCTCCCATCCATGCATCCGGCGTCCTGGCCCCTGTGCTTGTGCTTATGCAGGAATCCATGGCTATAGGGCATATAAACATGAAACCGGACGACAATGACGGGACCCTGCGATGGGAGATGATGGCGATAGAATACAACGGATATCTCTATCCTTCCCTCGATGCCTTGACAGCAGCGGTTTATCTCGGGATCCCCTTCGAAAAGGTCGCGGTGGATGCGACCAGAGGAATCCAACTCAGCCAAAAGAGGTTTATTCCCACGGATGAGCACGGTCGCAGCTTGATCTATTACTACGGACGTTCCTTCACCTTCAAGCACTACTCGATATCTGACATAATCGAAGGGGAGGTCGGAGCGAAGCAGCTTGCGGGCAAGATTGTGCTGGTCGGGGCGACTGCGATGGGTATTTATGACCTGAGAGTCACCCCCTTTTCTCCCGCAATGCCGGGGGTAGAGAAGCACGCGAATGTCATTTCCTCCATACTCGAAAAGAGGTTCCTCCGGAAAGCCCCGCTGCACACCAACATCATCATTCTCGTATTATCGGGGCTCTTTATCTCCTTCTTCGTGAGCAGGTTCAAAGCAAGCGTGTCGCTTCTCTTCACCTTCTGTGTCGTCGTTTTGCTGACGGCCGCGAGCTACTACCTGTTCGCGTTTAAGGGCATCTGGATATATGTAGCCTACCCTTCCATCGCCATCCTGCTCATCTTTGCCAATGGGTCCGCCTACAGCCATGCTGTTGAGGAGACTTACGCGCGCAAGATGAAGGCCATGTTCTCCAGTTATGTTACCGAACGTGTCGTTAACGAGCTGATCAGGAATCCCGGCATGGCCAAACTCGGCGGCGAGAGAAAAAACGTCACGATCCTGTTTTCGGACGTGAGGGGATTTACATCGTTTTCTGAGAGCCACTCACCTGAGGAGGTGGTCCCGATACTGAATGAATACCTTGGGGCCATGACAGAGATCATCTTTAAATGGGAGGGTACTGTCGACAAGTTCATGGGAGATGCGATACTCGCGTTCTGGGGCGCCCCTATGAAGCAGGACAACCACCCGGAACTCGCTATCAAGTGTTCCCTGCATATGCTCAGCAAGCTGAGGGAACTGCAGGAGAAATGGAAGGCCGAAGGCAAGCCCGCCCTGGATGCCGGCATAGGCATCAATACCGGGGATGTCATAGTCGGGAACATCGGCGCAGAGGGCAGGAAGATGGATTATACGGTCATAGGAGACCACGTGAACCTCGCTTCGAGAGTCGAGGCGCTGACAAGAAAATATAATGCGAGCATTCTCATTACTGAATTCACCATGCATGAAATATCCAAGGCTATCGAAGCAGGGAGGATCGGGCATATCGAAGCAACCGGGCTGGAGAAGGTTATTGTCAAAGGCAAAGAAAACGCGGTCGGCATATTTGAGCTCAAGATACTGGACCACAATTCCAAGACGGTCGTGACTGAATTCAAGGATGGGAATGTTGTGCGGTTCAAGGAAAAATGAACGTATTACTTCTTCTTGAGCGGAGCAAACACAACTTCGATACTGGAATCACTTTTCACTTCCGATATGATCACGGTTTTTTGTGCGCCGATCGTGGCCCCGTCTATGCTCACGTCTTCCACCCGTGAGCCTGCGGCAGGCTTAATCTTCAGGACGATCCTCTTCCCATGATCGAACGAACCTTTGCAGATGCGTCCGTCACAGTTGAGCCCGGCAGCGGCAATGGTTCCTCCGCCATCACCTGAGAGGCTCACCGTCAACGAGTGATGATCCAATCGAAAGGCCGCATTAACTGTGCAGTCTTCTGTAATGTAGCCGGTAACGTATTCATCCTCAGACAAGAACTCCCCTCCACACCCGGATACTGAAGCAACATGATAGCCAGGATCCGGGGTTATGGTGAATGATATCATATCCAGGCGGTTCACCGTCTGGGCAGTCGAGGGCTCCAATTTCCCATGCTTCTCTGCCTTCGGCGTGACGGAGTACGTATCGATTCCAAACTTGGCGGCAACCTTGCAATCATGTATTATTTTTCCTGTCGTGTAGGAGTATTCCGTAACCGCCTTGGCCTTCTTGCCTGTCTTTGCTTTTCCCGGCTCCGTAAACTCATTGCCGCCGCAGCCTGTAACGGATTCTATGTGATATTCAGCGTCTGCCTTGACCGCGAACCGCAACGTGCCGTTGTATTTTACCGTCTGGGGAGTTGACGAGGTGATGTTTCCGTGTTCTCCGGCAGTCGGCGTAACTGTGAAGACCTCGGGAACGAACTCTGCCTTAATCGAGCAGTCAGCCGTTACAGGCGCGGTTTCATAAATCTCTCCCCACGTGGGACCCCAACTGCCCGCTTTCCCGTTCTTCTTAGCATCACCGACCGAGGAACTTCTGTCGTGACTAATCCCGCAGCCCGTAACTTTGCTTATCCGGTAACCCGCATTTGGAGTTACCGTAAACTGCATCGTCTCGCCGTGTCTCGCAGCCTGTGTGAGAGGGCTGATGCCTCCGCCCTCTCCTGCGCGGGCATGCACCATTCTCACCTTTTTTATGAATGCAGCTGAAACAGATTTGTTCGCATCCAACTTCACCGAACATTGACGGCTTCCGGAACACGCTCCCGACCATCCGTTAAAGGTCGAACTTTCATCCGGCGCTGCCTTCAGTCCTACCGTTGTGCCGTCTATATAGGGAGCGATTGCCGACGGACATGCTCCGTCACAGGATATGACAGGGTCAGGAGCCTCTGAGCTTGAGACAGTGCCAGTACCACTGCCGGCCTTATTAATAGTCAGACTGTAATTGATGCCCGAGGCCTGAAACACCGCAAAGCTCTGTCCGCCGACCGAGATCAGGCCCTTGCGAGCCGCCTGATGGTTGGCAGCCGCCGTATATTCGACTGTTCCGTCACCTGTGCCGCTGCTCTCGGTCGCCACCCATGCGGGACTCTCGCTCTTGGCGGTCCATGGACAACCCTCCGAGGATGCTGCAATGTGAAAGCTATGGCTGCCTTGAAAGGGAGGAATCGAATCCCCCACCGGGTTCAGGACAAAACTGCAGCCGTTGCCCTGCGTTACTGTGAAAGTCTGGTCGCCTATCGCGAGAAAGCCCGTCCTTGTTGGTCCGGTGTTTGACTGAACCGTGATTATGACAGTTCCGTTTCCGGTGCCGCTGCTGGACGAAATCAGCCATGAGGGATCCTTGCTATACGCAGTCCACGGGCATGCAAGGTCAGATGCACCGACTCCTATACTATAGGTTCCTTTGGAGGGACCCACCTCGGAACTGGCCTTGCTCAACCTATAGCGACAGCCCGAGGCCTGTCTTACGGTGAGTGTCTGGCCGCCCACGACAATGGTGCCGTCACGTTCAGGCCCCTCATGCGCCTGAACAGTGAAGCTCACAGTCCCCTCGCCGTTTCCGCTTGCCGAGGTTGCTATCCACAAAGAGTTGTTGCTCACAGCCGTCCAGGGACATGCTCCATCAGAAGCGCTGATCGAAAAACTGTACCTTCCTGCAGAAGACCCGACTTCCGAAACGGTTTGACTCAATCTATACCGGCAGCCATTGCCCTGAGACACCACAAAATTCTCTCCGGCTGCGGTCAGGGAGCCAATCCTCGTGAGTCCCGGATTTGCGGCAACGGAATAATTGACCGCCCCGCTACCCCTGCCGCTGTCTGTGGTCGCTATCCATCCGGGGTCGTTGCTCTTCGCAGTCCACGGGCACCCTTTGTCAGAGGTGCTTATCGCAAAAGTGAATTCTCCGCCCACAGCAGGGATAGACCCTCCCGAAGGAGATATGGAATACCGGCAGCCCGAGGCCTGGCGGACCCTGAATCCCTGTTTCCCTATGAATATGAACCCTGTTCTATCTGGGCCTGAATTCGCAGCAATACTGTATCCCACAGTCCCGCCGGCGGTTCCGGCACTCGACGTCGAGATCCAGAGGGGATTGTCAGTCCGCGCCTTCCAGGAGCATGAACTATCTGATGAGCTGACAGCAAACCCGTAGAACCCGCCCTGGATCCCTGCATCCGAGTTCTCCGGCTCAAAAGAATAAGCGCAGCCGTCTTCCTGGTTCACGGGGAAACTGTGCCCGGCGACCGATATGGAACTCGATCTCTCGGCTCCGGAATTCTCCTGGACCATATAATTGACGCTGCCGCTTCCGGTTCCGCTTTGGGATGTAGTTATCCACGAAGGGCTGTTGCTCTTCGCCTCCCAGGCACATCCGCTATCAGAGGCTTTTATGGCAAGACTGTGGGTTCCCTCTTTTGCCGAAACAAGAGCGCCTGCAGGATTCAGTTCAAAAGTGCATCCCGATTCCTGACTGACCGTGAAAGTCTGTCCCCCGATCACCAGGGAACCTGATCTTGCAGGTCCGATGTTCGCCAAGACCGCAAAGCTCCCTATCCCATCTTCAGAACCGCTGCTCTTGGGGGATATCCACAAAGGATTATTGCTCGATGCTGTCCAGGCGCACGCATTATCCGACGGCGTCACTCTGAACGCATAACTGCCGCCCGGAGCGCCGACACTTTCGCTTGTCCGGTCAAGCTTGTAAGTACAACCGGATTCCTGATCTATAGCAAACCGGCGTCCCTCAACTATGAGGTATCCAGTTCGGGCAGGTCCCGAATTGGCCCGAATGGAAAAAACCACCTTGCCGTTTCCCCTGCCCTTTGCAACAGTTGATATCCACATAGGATCATCGCTTGAAGAAGACCAGCTGCACGAGGCATCGGAAGCCGTTATGTCAAAGCTGAAACTCCCTCCGGACGCTCGGACAACCTGTTTCTTTCTGGAGAGGCTGTAGATACACGGGATGAAAGTGGCGCTTATGGTGTGGTCACCTGCAACACCGGAAAACTTGTAGGATGTCACAGCACCTGCGTGTAGTCCGTCCACCAGCACGTCATCCACGTAATAATTGGAGTCCGGCGTTATTGTGAATATCTGGTCGGTAGAATCCTTGACACTGACTGCGCCAGCAGGTGATATACTGCCATGGGGTCCCGCCGAGGCTTCAATTCGATGAAGCCCTTCGGCAGTGCTTCGCTGCACTTCAGCCGGAACAATCGCCTTGGAGGGCAACTCTTCGGCATATGTCCGTATCTGCAGTCCTGAACAGATCAATATGGCGGCCAGCAAGGCTTTGCAGAGCAGGGAATCCCTTATCATCACCTTTAGTTGCTTCTTTTTCCTCTTTCAATAGTATCAAAATAGTATACACATATTCCGGCAGTTTTAGAGAACAAGAATCAAGTCTACCGCTGCAAAACATATTCCGTTTGAAAAGGGGATATTATGAAAAAGCTCCCCGGCGTATTCTGCGCGTGCGGACAACACCTTAACGTATTTTCACACTGATTTCACACAACCCCTCTTACTCCCTCCTTCTCAAGAGGGGAATCGGGGGGACACTACGCCGGCCCGAAGACTATCTCTATCGAATAGTTGTCCATTATCTGCCTGATGCTCAGAGTATTCACAGTTCCCAGGGATACCCCGTTTATCTTCACATCTATTATCCTAGAGCCGCTGTCGGGTTTGATCTTGAGCTTCAACTTAGACCCGGTTTCCTAGCTTCCCGTACACGTATCGCCATCACACGTCACGCCGCCTCCCGAAACCGAGCCGGTTCCGTTCCCTGATTTCAGTATGGTTGCCGTAAAGGTCTCGGCTGCGAACAATGCCTCCACCGTGCAATCTCCTGT
>DATHCU010000059.1:0-11526 GCA_035319385.1 Thermodesulfovibrionales bacterium | reverse complement strand
CAGAGTATTATGCGGATTACTGGTCAGCGGTCGTCCTGATCCATTTCATGCGTGAAGGCGACAGGAAACTGGCGGTGGCGGAGCTTATTGAGAAGTATCCTTACAGAGAATCAAGAGAAGTTCTTCTGAAGGGCGGGCTGTAATTTCCGGCTCCACTTATGCAGAATGGTAATCCCGCCCGTTTCAGCCCGCGCCTGCACCTTGCGTAAACGGCCGAGGTGTGATAGTATAAAGATTAGGTTTTAGAAGTTTTTGCGTTCACGGACGGCCACAGAGACTTTTAGCTTTGTGGCCTTTTTTATTGGGTTCTTCTGAAATCTCAGTTCTAAAGATAAGGGGGTAAAGAAAACAGTGAAACAAGGAACTGTGAAGTGGTTCAACGACAGCAAAGGTTTTGGCTTCATCACTGCTGAAGATAATCGTGACGTATTCGTCCATCATTCTTCTATTCAGGGCAGCGGCTTTAAGAGCCTTGCCGAAGGTGACAATGTCAGCTTTGATACCGAAGAAGGTCCTAAAGGGCCCAAGGCGATCAATGTAGTTAAACTCTAATTGCTCTGAGGGCTGTCCCTGCGGAAGCGGGGACAGTCTCTTTTGAGAGAAAACGAGTGGACGATGAATAACAGTAAGCATGCGCAGATGATGGAACGGAAGCAGGAACTGATGCGGCAGAGACGTGATGCCGGCCCTGTATCCGCAGTCTATCCCGAAGTTTCGAGTATAGTCATGAACATGACATATAACCAGAAAGGCGCAAGATCGATACTCAGGACCTTCTGCTACTCTCCGGACAGTTACGCTTTTTTTGTAGTGAATTGCCTCAATAAAGAATGTGTCGACGGGGGATTTGATCTGACACATGTTGTGAACGAGATGATC
Organism: Thermodesulfovibrionales bacterium; assembly: GCA_035319385.1. Classification (GTDB taxonomy): domain Bacteria; phylum Nitrospirota; class Thermodesulfovibrionia; order Thermodesulfovibrionales; family SM23-35; genus DYFC01. The sequence goes on along the minus strand of DATHCU010000059.1, from coordinate 10,647 downwards.
AAGAATCGCAGAGCCGAGGCAAGAGGTACGATTTGCTGCGAAGGTACTGATCCCTCGGACAACCACTCAGACATAGCTTATGAAGTCGCAGTAGAATATTCGTAGATCGCCGGCCTTATATCTTACGATACACACTGGATAACAGGATCTCTCATGCGGAGTCAGCTTGCAGGGGTTGTAAAGCACTCATTCCAGAAGGGGGAAAGATCTTCTGCTCAATCTCTTCGCCAGGATCAAAGAAATACTCATCTTTAAACATCATACTAATTTCAATAATACGTAAAAAGGAGTTTATTAGAATTTATGGAATTTCAGGCTTTTAATTTGCACCCCCGGGTCGTTGCCGGGATAACGAAGGCGGGCTATGTCTCGCCCACGCCGATCCAGACAGAGGCGATACCGCCGGTAATGAAGGGTCGGGACGTGATGGGTCTGGCGCAGACGGGCACGGGCAAGACAGCGGCTTTTGTCCTTCCCATGCTGGAACGGCTGATGCGAGGCGAACGTGGCCGTGTGCGGGCTCTTATAATAGCGCCAACCCGCGAACTCTCGGAACAAATCCATGAGGCCATCGTCACCATGGGTCAGCAGACCCGTTTGCGGAGCGTGACAGTTTATGGCGGCGTGGGCATTAACCCGCAGATTCATCAACTGCGGTCAGGCGCTGAGATAGTTGTTGCCTGTCCGGGCCGTCTGCTTGATCATATCTCTCAGAATACGATCAACCTCTCGCATGTTGAGATGCTTGTCCTTGACGAGGCCGACAGGATGTTTGACATGGGTTTTCTGCCCGATGTCCGGAAGATCATAAGTCATGTGCCTTCAAGGCGCCAGACTCTTCTGTTCTCAGCAACCATGCCGGATGATATCCGCAGACTTGCCGCTGAAGTTCTGCATTCGCCGGTTACGGTCCAGATCAATGCGTCTGCTCCCGCGAATACGGTTACACACGCCCTGTTTCCCGTCAGACAGCATCTGAAGACCGCGCTGCTCCTTGAACTGCTGAAGCATACTGACACGGATTCGGTCCTTGTCTTTACCAGGACAAAGCACCGCGCGAGGCGCGTTGGGCAGCAACTCGAAAAGGCGGGGTTCAGGGCCGCATCTCTCCAGGGGAACCTGTCGCAGAACAGGAGGCAGGCTGCGCTCGACGGATTCCGGAACGGCTCTTATCAGATCCTTGTTGCGACTGACATCGCGGCCCGGGGCATCGATGTCTCATGCATATCCCATGTTATCAACTATGATATGCCTGATACAACAGATTCGTACACGCACAGGATAGGACGTACAGGCAGAGCTGAAAAAACAGGCGATGCCTTCACGTTTGTCACGCGTGAGGACGAGGCCTCTGTGCGCAGCATAGAGGATGTGCTCGGAGAAAAGATAGAGCGACGCACGCTGAAGGGCTTTGATTATGAAAAAGCGGCGCCTGCGCGCGACACAGAGTTTGCCCGGCCGCCGAGGGAACCGCAGCGCGGTCACAATCGGAACAATATGAGGCCTGCCAAGTCCGCAGCCGCTTCAGTCGTTCAGCAGAAGCGCCGGGGCAGGACAGCGCAAACTCCGAAGTCCGGGAGCACGGATGGACGACAGATGCCGCAGCCGGTTCCCTCTCCTCGCAGTTCATCAACCATGCGCCGTTTCCGGCCTCAGAACCACGTTTACGGCCGCTGATCAACTTACAAAGAGCGGGTGCTGAGGTATGTCCTCAGGCACCCGTCATAGCCTTTCAGAACCCTATCTCACGGGGAGCCCTCGGACAAGGAATTACGTCACGGATGTTTGCCATACCTGTTATATACTGCACCATCCGTTCAAATCCCAGTCCGAACCCCGCGTGCGGGGCTGAGCCGAACCTGCGAAGATCCAGATACCACTGGAGGTTTTTCAGCGGCACGCCCGTCTGTTTCATTCTGCCTTCAAGCAGGTCCAGACGCTCTTCGCGCTGGCTCCCTCCGATAATCTCGCCGACCTTGGGGACGAGGACGTCCATCGCTGCGACTGTCTTTCCGTCGTCATTGAGCCGCATGTAAAAGGCCTTGATCTCTTTTGGATAATCAATAACAATCAGAGGCCCATTTACCACCTTGTCTGTCAGATATCGTTCATGTTCGGACTGAAGGTCTGCCCCCCATTTCACGGGGAAGTCGAACTTGGCCCCGGAAGCTTCGAGTTCCCTTATCGCATCCGTGTAAGTCATGCGCACAAAGGGTGTCACAGCCAGTTTCTCCAGATCGCTGACCGCAATCCTCTTATATTGGTTCTCAAGAAAGGCAAGTTCCTTCTCCCCTTTTTCCAGTGCCTCCCTGCAGAGGAAGCGAAGAAAGTCCTCTGCAAGGACCATGTCATCGTCCAAATCGGCAAACGCCATCTCAGGCTCTATCATCCAGAACTCCGAGAGATGTCTGGTTGTATTCGAATTCTCAGCCCTGAAAGTAGGGCCGAAGGTATAGACCCTGCCAAGTGACATGGCAAGGAATTCCGCCTCAAGCTGGCCGCTTACAGTCAGATAGGCGCGCTTGCCAAAGAAATCTCTTGAAAAATCGATTCCCTCTGAAGCCTTCGTCGGCAGATCCTGGAGATCAAGGGTCGTCACCGTGAAGAGCTCCCCCGCACCCTCACAGTCGCTTGATGTAATGATCGGCGTATGTGCCCAGAGAAATCCCCTGCTCTGAAAAAACTCATGTACTGAATCAGCAAGTATGTTCCGAATCCTCAATACCGCGCCGAAAGTGTTTGTCCTCGGCCTGAGGTGACTGATCTCGCGGAGAAACTCGAGGGTGTGCCCTTTCTTTTGCAGCGGGTATTTCTCAGGATCGGCCTCGCCGAAGACCTCCACATCAATGACCTCCATCTCATATCTCTGGCCCTTTGCAGGAGATTCTTTCATAACGCCTTTGACCCTGATCGCAGCCCCGGTCGCGCAACGATGGATCTCCCTATAGGCGGCAGCCTGGCCTGATATGATAAGTTGGAGCGTTTCCTGGGTGGAACCGTCGCTCAAGGCAAGAAAGGCGAAGCCCTTTGACTCACGCCTGGTCCTTACCCATCCGCAGACGGTGACCTGCTTCCCAATATATTCGTCTGAGAGAACGTCCTTTATTAATGACCTTTCCACTCTTACCTCCATGGTAATTCTGCATTATCAGCAAAAGAATTTCTGCTCCGGCTCTGATCTGGCTGCAATGCAAATACAAAGCACGAAGCCGAGACCCTGGCGTCTCCGGCCTCCTCAAGATGGTCCCTAATTTTGCGCGATTAATTGAGCTAGATGCCCTGTATTATTTATAATCCAAAAGAAGAAAAAATGAAACAGCTTTCGTCTGAGGTCTTCACATTTGGACAATTTCGAATACAATAATGACAAATGACTATAGCGCCTGAACCGTCATGGCAGATACTGATCGATGAACTGAAAGGATACAAAGGGGTTATCCTGTTGCTTGGGGACACTGATTCAGGGAAATCGACGCTATCCAGATATCTCGCACAGCAACTCGTGTCACGTGGATTGAGCGTGGCAATTGTGGACTCCGATGTCGGACAGTCGAGCCTCGGCCTCCCCGGCACCATATCTGCAAAATTATTCACCCGCAGGGAAGATCTGGACGAGTTTCACTTTGAGAAGCTTTTCTTCATCGGCGACGTTAATCCGGCGAAGAGGATTGATCAAATGGTCTATGGAACCCGGAAGATGGCCGATCTGTACAGGGAGAGATCCGATATCATCATCGTTGATACTACGGGCCTGGTGACGGGTGATGCCGGCATAGTCCTTAAGCTTGGCAAGATAAATTCGATAAGACCCGGACAGATAATTGCCGTGCAAAAAAAAGATGAGCTTGAGCGCATTCTTGAGAGAGCAAACGAAACACGCATACACCGGATGAATCCTTCGCCCATGGCAAGACAGAGGACCAGAGCGGAAAGAACGGAATATAGGAGAAGGAAATTGGCCGAGTATTTCACAGAAGCGGAGATGAATGAATATTCACTCGGAGACGTCGAATTATTTCACAATAACAGGCCGCAAAGCGGGAGGCACAGCATCCTCTCTTCGGGCGCGCTGATGGGACTTAACCATAAGGAAGATACACTGGCCCTCGGCATCCTGGGTGAGACCGACGGGGATTCGGTCACGTTCAGGTCCCCTATTAAATCATTAAAAGGGATCAACAGGGTAGTCATTGGCGACATCACGGTCTGAAAACACCGATCTTATTTCCCGGCCAAAAAGAAAAAGCCGCAAGAGACTTCTCCCCCGGGAGAGTTTCCTGTGGCTTTGATTATTTTGCTCGGATCCTTTTGGCAGGTTAGGCTACTTTTTTGCTGTTCATGCTTTTTGTGCTGAAAACAATGTTCGAATGCTTGGATTTGCTGCTCGACACCGCCTGTATCTCGGTGCAGACCTGACAAGTATCATCTATATTGCTTTCAGCCCTTCTCTTGCAAAAATCAGGATCGCTGAACTTGCACCCGTATTTTGTGCACAAGAAGCCTGAAGATGATTTTTCCCTGAATTTGTGTGCCATCGTTACTCTTCCTTTCGATGTATTTTATAAATTATAACATTTTCTTATTTGTTCATAAAGGGTGCACCACAAATATTATTCTCCAGGCGCTGTAGTACATCCGGAACCCTGCGGAAATACGGAAAAAACCGGATGTGGATATATGAAGCTTTCTGGTATACTTTCCCTATGAAAAATCAGGAGATTGCGCGGATATTCAACGAGATCGCCGACCTTCTCGAAATCAAGGGCGATAACCCTTTCAGAATAAGGGCTTATAGACGCGCTGCACTGAATATCGAGAGCCTCTCAAGAGATGTCGCAGAAACACCGAAAGACGATCTCATGGAAGTCCCGGGCATTGGACAGGATCTCGCGGACAAGATAGAGGAGTACGTCAAGCTCGGCAGCATCCGTTCTTATGAAGAATTGAAAAAGGAAGTGCCCGGAGGGTTAGGCATGCTTCTCTCTGTGCCGGGTCTCGGACCTAAGACGGCCAAACTGTTTTATGAGACTCTGCATATAAAGGACATCGGCGAACTGGAACGTTTCGCCAGGGAACACAAACTAAGCAAACTGCCGGGAGTCAAGGAAAAGACCGAGGAACACATACTCAAAGGAATAGAGATGCTCAAGCGTGGCAAGGAGAGGCAGCCACTCGGAAAAGTTCTCCCCCTCGCTAACGACGTACTGGAACACCTGAGAAAGGCTGCCCCGGTCGACAGGCTCAGTATTGCCGGGAGCATCAGAAGGTGGAAAGACACTGTAAAGGATATAGACATCCTTGCAACATCCAGAGATCCGAAGTCTGTGATGAATGCCTTTGTGCATCTGCCCCAGGCAAGAGAAGTGATCATGCACGGACCCACGAAGTCCAGTGTGCTCATAGACGACGGCCTTCAGGTGGACCTGCGGGTTGTAGAGGAGGACAGTTTCGGAGCTGCCCTGGCATATTTTACCGGGAGCAAGACCCACAACATACGATTAAGGGAAATGGCTGTCAAGGCAGGACTCAAACTAAACGAGTACGGGTTATTCAGAGAAAAAGACAACGAGAAGATCGGGGGTAGAAAGGAAGAGGAGATATATGAAATACTCGGACTTCCGTATATAGCTCCTGAACTGAGGGAAGATTCGGGTGAGATAGAAGCTGCCCTGGCCGGGGCGTTGCCCGACCTTGTCGAACTGGCCGATATAAGAGGAGATCTTCATGTACACACCAGGAGGAGTGACGGAAGCCATGATTTCGATGAACTCATAGATGCCGCAAGAAAGCTCAGTTATGAATACATAGCAATTACGGATCATTCAAAGGGCCTTGGCATTGCTCACGGTCTGGATGAAGAAAGGCTTCTTGAAGAAGTCAGAGAAATAGCAGAAATCAACAAGAGGCTGAGGGGCTTCAGACTGCTCGCAGGCGTGGAGGTGGATATCCGCAGCGACGGGCGCATGGATCTCCCTGATGATCTGCTGAAACAGTTGGATATTGTTGTGGCATCCATTCACTCGGGATTTCGTCAAAGCGAGGGACAACTGACTAAGAGGATAGTATCTGCCATGAAGAACCCATATGTCACGCTCATCGCCCACCCGACCGGCAGGCTGATCGGGGAGAGGGACGCGTATGCGGTCGATATGCAGGAGATCCTTAGAGTGGCCAGGCAGACGGGGACGTTCATGGAGATCAATGCATATCCGTTGAGGCTCGACCTATCGGATACGCACGTGAAAATGTCCCGGGAGATGGGCATCCGTCTTGCGATAAGCACGGATACGCATATTACGAACCAGTTTTCCTTCATGCCCTACGGGGTTTCGATAGCCAGGAGAGGCTGGATCGAGAAGACAGATGTCCTAAATACCCTGGATTACACATCACTTATGAAATTGCTGAAGAAACCGAAAGGAACAGCCGGGACAGATGCTCAAGCTCACTGATGTCCACACTTTTTATGGTCCTATAGAAGCGCTGAAGGGGATTGATCTGGAGATCCATCAGGGCGAGATTGTCTGTCTGATCGGGAACAACGGGGCAGGAAAATCCACGACCCTCATGACGATCTCCGGCGTCCTGAAGCCGAAGACGGGACAGGTGCTGTTGGAGGGTGAAGAGATCAGCCGAATCCCGGCCCATGAGATTGTTCGGAAGGGGATAAGCCAGTCGCCTGAAGGCAGGAGGATCTTTCCAAGACTGACGGTGAAGGAGAACCTCGAGATGGGAGGGTTTTCCTCCAGGGGAAATCTCCGATCAGGAATTGATGTGGTCTTCGGACTCTTCCCTCTGCTGAAGGAGCGGCAGCGGCAGCTGGGCGGGACATTGAGCGGTGGGGAGCAGCAGATGCTTGCCATAGGCAGGGCGCTGATGTCATCCCCGAAGCTGCTTCTGCTGGATGAGCCGTCCCTGGGTCTCGCGCCGATAATAGTTCAGAAGATCTTCAAGACCGTCAGAGAGATAAACAGGGAGGGGGTCACCGTCCTTCTGGTTGAGCAGAATGCCAGGGCTGCTTTGAGTCTGTCCAACAGGGGATACGTGCTCGAAAACGGAAGGATTGCCCTCCAGGGCAGCGGAGAAGAACTGCTGAATAACGAACAGGTCAGGAAAGCGTATATGGGAGAATGATCCCCGCGGTGGCGATACTTATCCGATCAGAAGATGCAAGGGGTGAAGAAGATGTGGCTGCAAGCGACATCAGGAGTTCATCACGCGGTCGAGCTCTTCGCTTAATTGCCTGATCTTGTATGGCTTGGTGATAACACCGACGAAGCCGTATTTCCTGAAGTCCGACATAACAGGGTTCTGTGAATATCCGCTCGAAACAATTGCCCGGATGTCCGGGTACAGTGTGGACAGTTCTTTGGTCGCTTCTTTTCCGCCTATGCCTCCCGGCACGGTCAAATCCATAATCACAACATCAAAGGGCAGGCCGGATTCTTTCGCATCTTTGTAAAGTGAGATCGCCTCAGCCCCGTCCTTCGCAAACGTCACTGTGTAGCCCAGGTCTTCCAGCATCTCGCCGACGGCATCTCTCACTATCTCTTCGTCGTCCATGATGAGGATATTCCCCTTGCCGGCTATGGGTGTCTCTTCCCCTCTGTCTATGGATGCGATCTGTTTTTGAGAGGACGGCAGATATATACGGAAGGTTGTGCCTATGCCAAGTTCGGATTCCACACTGATATGCCCGTCATGGTTCTTGATGATCGAATAGGAGACGGCAAGTCCCAGGCCGCTGCCTTTTTGCTTGGTGGTAAAGAACGGATCAAAGATATTGCTCAGATGCTCTTTCGGTATGCCCGTGCCGTGGTCTTCAATCGATATCATGACGTAATTGTCATCAGGCAGCAAGGTCCTCTGTTCCTCTCCCGGACTTACAATCCCGGCGCTTATGACGATGGTGCCGCCTTCGGGCATAGCCTGATTCGCATTGATCACCATATTGTTTATCACCTGGCTTATCTGGCCTTCGTCGACCTCAACCGGCAGTGCCTCTTCGGGAAAGTGAAATTCACAATTTACATTGGAGCCCCTGAGTGCAAAACCCGCGGAATCGCGGATGATTTCGGCTATGGACGTTGTCTTCTTCACCGGTGCTCCACCCTTCGAGAAGGTCAGGAGTTGTTGGGTGAGGTCCACCGCACGCATCGAAGCTTTTTCAGCCGCGGAAAGCCGCGCAAAGATCTTCTCGCCCGGATTGGCACCCATTTTTATCAGAGAGATGTTCCCCATAATAGAGGTCAGGATGTTGTTGAAATCATGGGCTATGCCCCCTGCAAGGACACCTAAGGATTCAAGTTTTTGTGCCTTCAACATCTCGTTCCATTGATTCATTTTGCTTTGAAGCGTAGCAACAGTCATGACCTGTCCGACATAGTCCGATACGAGCAGGACAAGTCGGATCTTGTTCATGTCCAGACCCTCGGCCATTGGATTACTGAAGTTGATCACACCCACGACATCGTCGGCATTCTTAAGTGGAACGGCAAGCAGAGACCCCACTGCCACCGTCATCTCTATAGGCTTGAACTGTTTGTTCTTGGTGACGTCCTGCACAAACATGTGCGTGCCTGTCTCGGCAACCCTTCCCGCTACCCCTTCGCCTATGCGCAGGATAGTCCTCCTTCCCTGGCAACCTTTTCCGGGATACCCGTCACTACTCCCCTTTCCAGCCACAAGTACCAGATAGTCTTTCCCCGGATCTCTGAGCATTATCGAACAGTTCTCAAAGTCGAGTCCTTTGGACAGGATTTCCACAACCCTCTTACAGAGCGTTTCCTTATTTGTTATGGTAGCGCCGAGTTTTCCTATTTCTATCAGTGCGGATAGAGCTTTTATGGAGATATCGTAGAAGGCCTCTGCATTATTGAGGGCATCCAAACAGATCATTGAGTATTTCTTCTGGTCCGTCAACTCCCTGTGGATCGCAGCGGCGAGGTCAGCCTGCTCCGGCGGCAAGTCTTCAAAGGGTATATGCGTATATCCATGCTCTGTGAAAGCCATGGTCAACCAGTCTGTAAGAGACATATCCTTATTCATAAACAGAGAGACCTTCAGAGAAGATGTTTCCATCCAGGAGAGACTCAATCTCGGTCATGTCCGCACGGGTTGCCTCGAGCATGTCGAAGACTGAATGGTCAAGACATTCCGGGTTGGCTTTCTCAACTGGTTCGAAGGATTTCTTGCAACTGATGTAATCAGCGAGATGGATGAGAGCGATCTGCCGGTTGTTCGATGACATGGGTTCATGATGAAAGCGGATAGATTCCGATACATGCCGGGGCAGATTCCATTTGTCCGCCAGCCACATCCCTATCTCGGGATGGGTGAAGCCCAGGACTTTTCTCTCTGCTGCAAGCAGAGACTTTTCATGTCTGATCTCGGCAACAACTTTAGAGTAAAGGCTGCCGAAGCAGGAGTTCATGACAAGTATGCCAAGATCATGTAGCATGCCGCAAACGAACACTTCGTCCCGGTCGCCGGTTCCGAGATGCTGCGCCAGCATTTTTCCTATTATGCCTACCGAAAGCGAATGTTTGATAACTCGTTTAGTTTCTAAGGGGTTTCTTGATGCCGGATCTCCGAACATGGTCAGCAGGGCCACTCCAAAAGCGATATGCCTTACATTATCAAAGCCTATCCTGACGATGGCGTTGCTGATAGTAGTATTCGGCACTTGAGTCCCGAAAAAGACCGAATTGGAAACGCTCAGGATCCTTGAAGCGATGGGTGGATCGAGTCCAATGACATCCTCCAATTTTGCTATCGACACCGAGTCGTTAGCGGTCAGGTTCAACACCTCCTGAGCAATGACCGGAAGTGTAGGAATCTTGCGGATCCTCTGAACAAACAGCCTTAGCGAATCGTCCATTCTGTGCCCAGCCTTTTTAACAGCATCATCCGGAGTGAATATGCATGAGATGACCTGTGTTCGTTTATTTCTCCTATTTCGTCTATTATCGGTCTTTGCGGTGGGAAACTTTAATCCGGAGCCTGCCACAATGGATTTGCGCCAAATCATTCTTTTTGCCCAAAGACAGCTCGTCCGCCAGCCCACAACATGCACGATTATGCTATAATTTTCCATTATGAAGAAGGCGAAGGCCCATCTGTACATCGACGGCAGGGTCCAGGGGGTCTTCTTTCGTGGATTTGTCCAGGAACTTGCCGAACGCCTCGGCGTTAAGGGCTGGGTTAGAAACCTCAGAGACGGCAGGGTTGAAGCTGCCTTTGAAGGTGACAAAGAAGCTATTGAGAATGCGATCATGCAGTGCAATGTCGGCCCGCCTGCTTCCCGCGTTACGAATCTGGACGTGCAGTGGGAAATATACACGGGTGACGAACAGGACTTTAGCGTCAGACAGACTCTTTGATTACCGGGGCATATGCTATTGTTAACCTTCCGTGCCCTGTCTCCATATAAATGCTGAAAGAACTCCGGATAAAGAATCTTGCCATTATTGACGACCTGAAAGTCGGTTTCGAACAAGGCTTTAATGTTCTCACTGGTGAAACAGGCACGGGGAAATCCGTAATAGTTGATTCTCTCAATCTGGTCTTTGGAAGCCGGGCGCAGTCCGACTTCGTAAGGTCAGGAGAGAAAGAAGCGGTGATTCAGGCTTATTTCGAAGTCCGTGG
>DATHCU010000058.1:0-3207 GCA_035319385.1 Thermodesulfovibrionales bacterium | reverse complement strand
TTTCCGCTGTTAATTCTTGTGTCCGTAAAACAAGTGGATTACGGGAAGAAATCATTGTTTTTAAATAATCTCGAGATTCACGTCGTCAAATTACGGTTGATCGCAGATATAATTCTTTAATCTTTTGATTAATATAACCGGGCATCGCATCTGTGGGGAACGGGGCCTCTTTCAACATCTCCGCCAGACGCCGGCGTATGAGCATGATGTCTTCTGAATTCCTTGCCTCAGTTGCTCCGTCTGTCCGGAGAACAATATTGTCGCCTTGCAGCAGTGAAATGTTCTTTTCTCTGTGTAGTGTTGTGTTGCATGGCTGCAGCGAGCCATTCTTGGATAGGTTCGCAGAGTGTGTCCTGCCGTTCCTTCCCTCGGTTCGCGGGAAGACAGCCAGGCAGTATCACGCGGACTGAAAGGCGTGGCTGCAGTAATTAATTCCGGACTGCCAGAGGTTTGCATCGCGGTGAGATAAGCAGCCTGACCTGTAACCGGACATGATCCGCTTAAGCCGTTCCAGAAAACAAAGTCGACTTCTCCCCATATGCCTGCCGACGTCCTAAGCGTCATAACAAATTTCCCCCCCAAGGGAACTCGAAAAGATCTATTTAACTACATATTATTCAAGCCAGCCGTGACCGCGAAAACAAAGATGCCCGGAAAAGTAGTGGCTTAGTTGAACGAACGCGTTGCCTCGCCTATGCTGTCATAGATTTCAAAGTGCCTTGCAATGCCTGCTACCTGTAATGTGTCGTAAACAGCCTGTGGAGGCTTTACCATCTTGAAAATCTTCTGCTTGTCGTTCGAATAGACGAGATACTTTATCAGGCACATCATCCCGGTGCTGCTAAGATACTTGAGGTTGCTCAGGTCCATAATAATGTTCCAGGCGCCCTGTTCGATCAGAGGCACGACAGTTTCGTTGACTTCCTTGTTCGTAACAGCGTCGAGAGAGCCTTCTATCGTGACTATCTTGAGGTCTTGCTTCGACGGACTGTTTTCAACCTTCACAACTACATTTCTGTAAGTCATGAGTAACCCCCTTTACGGTATAAGAGTGATTTAATGATGACCGGCTGTTCCGGTCACAATTCTTCAGGAACTGGTACATCCTCTGCAGATTCCCGGTCTTTCCGGAAGCTGATTTGTGTCCTACCCTGGCTGCCTGGAGCCCAAGGTTCTTTCGAATGTGAAATCCGAGATACACGCCGCATTGCCTCCGATATTAGAAATAATAAGGCATTTGCACTACTTTCAGATCACTTCCTGCCTCTGATTTGAGTCTATCGGAAACGTTTGCGCTCAGTCAACGGATTTGTTGGACTATGCTTAATAAATAGGTGGAATGGATACAAGGTTGAGTTGGGCCGAGAGAAGTAATCCCTTGGATATGTATATAATTCGATCGGCAGCGGGTCAAACAGCAGGCAATCTTGCATGAAGCATATGATTAAAATATGCCAGGCCGATATCAGAGCCTCGGGGTGCGCGGAACATGAATGAATTAAGTCATGGCATGAGCCATGACCGGTTATCTACTGGCGGCCATCTGAGCAGATAAGTTCGTACTGTACGTCAATCGGACCGCCATTCTTCTTCTTCGCACCCACCTTCACAACGCTTCGCCATTTGGTGGATGTGTAAGCTCGTCCATTGCTTTCGACCATTGTGCAAGGAGTGTCAGACTGATCAGATGTGAACGAGAAAGAGCTGCCGGGAACTCCCGGAAGAGCCGCCTCCGGCAGTGTCTTTGTCACTCTGGCGTACCCGCTCGCGACACGATTGCTATCTTCACATGACGCACTTACACCTGTCGTGGAAGCCGCTTTCTCTACAACGGTGATGACCGAGTCACAGCTGGCCATGAACATCTCGTTATCCGTGTTGTTCGGATCAAGAATAAAGTGGCAGAACTCCTTGTTCGTCTCCATCCTGGGATCGGCGCACAGGTTGGTTGCTGACAGAAGATGCACTGAAAATACCAATGTCAAAATAATTAGTATGCTTTTCATATTCTTGTTATCTCCTCCTTCTCTCATTCTGCATATTCGTTCATGCCCCGCACCCCTCTTTGCCCAGACACTCTTGTTAACGCATACCCGCCTCCTTTCGAGGGCAACAAAAAAGCCTGTCTCCAACCGAGGAAACAGGCTTACGTCCTCCGGGCAACCATAGAGGAACACCGTTTCTTCGGCAGCCCGGCTATCCCGCTGAGCGGATCGCTTATCCGCTCAGGACCCGTGGCTTTGTGTCCCCTGGTCTCCCAGAGTTTACCCTTTCGGAAACTACAAATCTCTATTTGTTCAAAGAACGGTTAAACAACTATTTCGATAAACATAGCAGATTTCCGGGAATAGTCAAGAGGTTTTTCGAAGTTACGGCTCCGGACAGCGCTGACTCACTTCTCCTCATCCCCGGAATCAAATCCTTCGCGAGTTATCAGAAGCCTGGCAGACAGGAAGAAGACTGAGGCCAAAAAGATAGAAATGAAGGCCACGGTAAATGCGAGTGATCTCCCCTGCCACAACCCCGCAAACCAACGCTCCAGTTCATTGGCGAGAACATTGGCTTTCCCTCCATAGAGTTCGAGATCATGCATATATCTCTTTGAATTTTCATAGCCCACGACCTGGTCAGAACCACTTTCAGCGGTCAAGTAAATCACGGTTGCGCTTCCCAGTCCGGCCAGGAGAATGACCAAGGCGATGACGTAAAGGCGCATTCGCATCCTCGAGGTTCTCGAGGCCTGTGCTGAAGTGATGCTCCGGTCTTTCTTATCGATTCTTCTCGACATTATTCTTGTGAAAAAGCATTTTTTCTTTTAGGGCGCATGCCCTCGTGATGGTGATAATTCATCCTACCACAATTTCCTATCCAATTATTAACCCGGCAAATAGATACTGCAATATCGCCATTGTCCGGCTTGACCGGACAATCCAGAACCTACCGGAAAGACTGGATTCCCCGATCAAGTCGGGGAATGACACCCGGGGTTCTTTGTATATTTGCTTGCCGGGCTTATAGTCGAAATTCTTTGATTGCTTTTACATGTTTTGGGTACAAGAGTTTCAATCCGTTTCGAATCTACTTATTCATGCAGACTTTGCTTAAATAAGAGGGTGGACTTAAATTCGCGGCCGTGAAACGCAGTCTTAATATTGTGCAGGAATCCCTATTTGTTCTGCGAGGCTTCCCTTATGGCTTCAAGAAGTT
>DATHCU010000057.1:0-11266 GCA_035319385.1 Thermodesulfovibrionales bacterium | reverse complement strand
AACTGAAAAAGCATCAATAAAAGGCGCATAATTGAAATGTACATTGTCTTTGTAAATCTCACCTGGCCCCTCTTTGTCAAAGAGCGTGTTTATTCCTCCTTCTTTTGGCAAAGAGAGGTTAGAGGTATTTTACAGAGACACCGGTAATACCCTTGTAAGACCGATCAGCTTAAGAAGGCGGATATTATGAAAGTGAGAAACAAGATGAAGAAGATTCTTATCGGCAGCGCAGTTGTCATCATCCTTGCTGTGGCCGCATACTTTCTCTTGCGGGGCAACAACAAGGAGCCTCAATTCCGTACCGAGAAGGTTGTAAGGGGTGACGTCGTCATGGCAGTGACTGCCACGGGAACAGTAAACCCTGTGACGACGGTCCTCGTCGGCACCCAGGTTTCCGGTACGATAAAGGAGATCTATGTCGACTACAATTCTCCTGTGAAGAGGGGACAACTTATAGCCCGGATAGACCCAACTCCTTTTGAGGCCCAGGTGGAACAGGCAAAGGCAAACCTCCTGTCGGCCCAGGCAAATCTGGAAAAGGCGACCGCAACCCGGATTGATGCGAACAGGACGATGCTCAGGAACAAGGAGCTTTTCTCAAAGGGCCTGATCGCAAGGAGCGACTTCGATACCGCGGAAACAAACTATCAGACTGACGTGGCACAGGAAAGTGCGGCGAGATCGCAGATTGCGCAGACAAAGGCAGCCCTTAAGCTTGTCGAGACTAACCTTCAGTATACGAGGATAGTATCTCCGGTAGATGGTGTTGTGATATCCAGGAGCGTCGATGTTGGACAGACTGTTGCCGCCAGCTTCCAGACCCCGACCCTGTTCACGATTGCGCAGGATCTCACAAAGATGCAGATAGATACCAGTGTGGACGAGTCCGACATAGGCAACATTAAAGTTGGCCAGGATGTTGAATTTGTGGTGGATGCCTATCCTGACAACACGTTCAAGGGCAGGGTCTGGCAGGTGAGGAATGCGCCCATTACAGTCCAGAATGTTGTCACCTACGATGTGGTCATCAAAGTCGATAATCCTGAGTTGAAGCTGAAGCCGGGGATGACCGCAAACGTGTCCATTATCATATCTACGAAGAAAGACGTCCTGAAGATACCTAATGCAGCTCTGAGGTTCCGGCTCTCCGAAAAAGCAAGTCAGGCACCGGAAAAGAAAGGTCCCGGCGTCTGGCTGTTAGAGAAAGGAAAGCCGAGGCGTGTTGCTGTGACTGTCGGCATCAGCGATGGAAGCTTCACAGAACTTCTCTCGGGAGACGTCAGGGAAGGACAGGAGTTGATCGTAGAATCTTTGGTAAAACCCAAGGCTTCGAATCCTTCCGGGCCAAGGATGTTCTGATGTCGCTTATAGAAGCCCACGAGATCATCAAGATATACAGACTAGGAGATATTGAAGTACACGCTCTGAACCTCGTATCCCTGTCGATAGAGAGAGGCGATTTTGTTGCCATTATGGGTCCTTCCGGTTCCGGCAAATCTACGTTCATGAACATACTGGGATGCCTCGACAAGCCTTCAGACGGAAGATACCTCCTGGAAGGTATCGATGTTGGCGGCCTCGACAGAGATGCCCTCGCAGGTATAAGGAACAAGAAAATCGGATTTATCTTCCAGGGATTCAACCTTCTGCCGAGGACATCCGCAATCGAAAACGTCGAGCTTCCGATGTTATATGACGGGATACCTTCAAAAGAGAGAAAGGAGCACGCCCTGAGGGCGCTGAAGAGCGTCGGTCTCGAAGGAAGGGGCGATCACCATCCGAATCAGCTCTCCGGCGGGCAGCAGCAAAGGGTAGCTATTGCAAGGGCATTGGTAAACAATGCTCCGATAATCCTTGCGGACGAACCGACCGGAAATCTCGACTCGAAGACGAGCAATGAGATTATGGAACTCCTGACCAAACTGAATGAAGAATCAGACATTACAGTAATACTGGTCACCCACGAGAACGACATAGCCGCTTACAGCAGGCGGATAATAAGATTCCTTGACGGCAATCTCGTAAGTGACGAGGAGGTCGTCAAATCATGATCAACCTGCCCTCAACTATTAGGATATCCTTCAGGGCATTGAGGGTGAACAAGATGCGTTCAGCCCTTACAATGCTCGGCATTATAATAGGCGTCGGCGCTGTTATCGCAATGATCGCTGTCGGCGCCGGAGCAAGTAAGAGAATTGCGGAGCAGATATCAAGTATGGGAAGCAATCTTCTCATGTTATTGCCTGGCGCAACAACATCAGGAGGTGTAAGGATGGGCGCGGGAACGCAGCCTACTCTTACTATGGGTGATGCAGAAGCAATTCTCAAAGAATGCCCGGCGGTGTCAGACGTCGCCCCTGTTCTCAACGGTGTCGCCCAGATTGTCTACGGGCATCAGAATTGGTCAACCGGTGTTGTAGGCACTACGCCCGGCATGCTTGTTGTCAGGGACTGGCCGTTGGCCTCAGGCAGGCCCTTCACTCAGCAGGACGTCAAGAGCGCGACAAAGGTGTGCCTGCTGGGACAGACAGTCGTGGAAAACCTCTTCGGCGATATGGACCCTGTAGGCCATGTAATCAGAATCAAGAAGATTCCTTTCACGGTAGTGGGCGTCCTCGCGTCAAAAGGGCAGTCGCCCCAGGGACAGGATCAGGATGACACGATTTATGTGCCTGTCACGACCGCGCAGAAGAAACTCTTCGGAACAACCTTTCCGGGAATGGTCAGAATTATCATGGTGAAGGGCAAAAGCGCCGATACGCTGTCCGTGGCCGAAAGACAGATAACTCAACTGCTGAAACAGAGACATCGCATCGGACCAAAACAGGATAATGACTTCACGGTCAGAAATCTTACGCAGTTCATGCAGACTGCTGAGCAGTCGACTAAAGTCATGGCCCTCTTACTGGGTGCTATAGCCTCCGTATCTCTGCTCGTGGGGGGAATCGGCATTATGAACATCATGCTTGTCTCTGTGACGGAAAGGACCAGGGAGATAGGGATAAGGATGGCTATCGGAGCGAAGACCTGGGACATAAGATTGCAGTTCATTATCGAGGCGCTGATACTGTCGTTGATAGGAGGGTTCGCGGGTATAATAATCGGTATATCGGGGTCCAAGATAATCACCCTCCTGGCAGGGTGGTCGACCGTCGTATCGCCTTTCTCTATCGTGATCGCATTCGGGTTTTCAGGACTGGTAGGTATATTCTTCGGGTTCTATCCCGCCTACAAGGCATCGCTCCTTGACCCGATAGAGGCTCTGAGGTATGAATGATCTGTAACTCTCGACCTCCTTCCCAACCTGGGAGGGACACAGTTGATACTCTGGGAGGTGAGCCCGGTTATGGTGTATTATCATATATATAAACCCCAGGAGAAATGTTAATGGAACAGAACAAGGAAGAAGAGACTAAACCGAACAATAAGAACAAGAAGAAGCTCGGGATGATCGTTCTGGCCGCGCTCGTTGTTATAGGGGCAGTGACCGTTTTCTTCTATCTGAGATATAAGGCTGCTCATGTAAGCACGGATGACGCTTATGTAGATGGTTACATCCACACAATCGCCTCCAAGATATCCGGGACAGTCAAGAACATTTACATAAAAGATAACCAGGCGGTGAAGAAAGGCGACCTGCTCCTTGAGATAGACCCGATAGACTACAAAGTTAAGGTTGACGAGGCGTCCTCCAGCGTCGATACTGAGAGGGCAAAACTCTCGGAAATCGATGCTCGCATTGAGGTTTCGAAAGACCAGCTTTCGGAGTTGACAGCTGCCTTGGAAGCGGCAAGGGCGAATTATGAGTTGCAGGAAGCCAATCTCAAACAGGCTGAAAGAGACGGCTTGCGGGCTGAGAATTTGTACAGGTCGGAGACGATATCGAAGGACAGGTACGAAAAGACCCTGACAGCAGCTTCTGTCGCCCAAGCGCAGGCCAAAGCTGCAAGAGAGCAGGTCAAACGGGCGGAAAAAGCCCTCGGAACTCAGAAGTCAGTCATCAGACAAGTGATGGCGCTGAAGGGTTCTCAAGTATCAACTATCAAAGAAAAGGCGGCAAAACTCGATGCTGCAGAACTGAATTACGGATACACCAAGGTTTATGCGCCTGTAGACGGATATATAAGCAAAAGGTCTGTGGAGACAGGGAATCAGATCCAGGCAGGCCAGCCTTTGATGGCGGTTGTCCCTTTGGATGACATCTATGTTGCCGCAAACTACAAAGAGACTCAACTGCAGAAGATCAAACCTGGACAGCGGGTAGATATCAAGGTGGACACGTATCCGGGAAAGACCTTCAAGGGAAAAGTCGACAGCATAATGGCCGGCACAGGCTCCGTGTTTTCTCTCTTCCCGCCGGAAAATGCTACAGGAAACTACGTCAAAGTGGTTCAGAGGGTTCCTGTGAAGATAATCTTTGAAAGGGATACAGACCCTGAACACGTGCTAAGGATTGGCATGTCCGTTGTGCCGACGGTCATTGTGGAATGAGGATTCTTTCCGACCCGGGCGATGAAGTCAGATTCGTTCTGCCTTCTTTCAGATAGCCGGCCAGACGTCCAGAAATACACTGAAACATGAATAAATGGATTATTGCGCTGACAGTAATGCTCCCGACTTTGATCGAGATCATCGACACCTCGGTTGTCAATGTTTCTCTCGATCATATCAGGGGCAGCCTCTCTGCGGGCATTGATGAAGCGACGTGGTCCATCACATCTTACCTTGTGTCCAACGCGATCATAATTCCTCTGACAGGATGGCTCAGCAAGTTTTTCGGCAGGAAGCGATATCTCATTATATCCATAATGCTCTTTACAATAAGCTCGTTTCTCTGCGGTTCTGCGTGGAGCCTCCAGAGTCTTGTCTTCTTCCGGATCCTCCAGGGCATAGGCGGAGGGGCCCTGCAGCCATTGTCCCAGTCGATACTGCTGGAGACCTTTCCTCCCCGCCAGCATGGAATGGCCATGGCGGTGTTCGGGGTGGGGATAATGTTCGGTCCCATTATAGGTCCCCTGCTCGGAGGCTGGATAACCGATAACTGGTCCTGGCACTGGATATTCTTTATCAATGTCCCTATCGGCATAATCTCCGTCCTGCTGACGATGGTTTTTATAACGGATCCACCTTACATGAAGAGGATGAAGATGAAGATCGACTACTGGGGGCTGGCCCTTCTGGCCCTTGGGTTGGGAACTCTCCAGATCGTGCTTGACAAAGGCCAGCAGGACAACTGGTTTTCATCAAGCTTCATCTTCTGGCTGAGCATTGTTTCAGCCGTGTCCCTGATATCATTTCTGATCGTTGAACTGGTTGCCGAACACCCGGTGGTCAATCTCAGGGCATTCAAGAACTATACCTTCAGCATAGGAAACATCGTGATGTTCATGGGGTTCTTCAATCTCTTTGCAACGATCGTCCTCCTCCCGATTTATCTACAGACTCTAATGGGCTATACATCGTCACTGGCCGGTTTTGTCCTGGGACCCGGCGGGATAGCGACACTGATCTCGCTGCCTATCGCGGGAGGCCTTATCAACAAGGTTAACGGGAAATTGCTTCTTGGCTTTGGAGTTGCGGTGAATGCGTATGCAACGTATCTCATGTCGAATTTCACACTGAACGCGGATTTCTATTCCGTCATCTGGCCCAGGATTGTGCTTGGAGTCGGGATGGGCTTCTTCTTTATTCCGCTTACTACACTGACCATGTCCGGCATAAGCAAAGAGAACATGGCCAATGCATCCGGCATATACAACCTTTTGCGAAATCTCGGCGGCAGTTTCGGCGTTGCCTTTGTGACCACCATCCTTTCGCGCAGGGCGCAGTTCCATCAGGCCCATCTGGTTGAACACCTTACCCCTTTTGACGGGTCTTATAAAATGTTCTCGGAACAGGCTTCCAAGGTGCTGCATTACAAAGGTATGGAGGGTGTCCTGTCTGATCAGGGCGGACTCGGTTTTGTATACAGAGAGCTGCTCAGACAGGCATCCATGCTCTCTTTTAACGATGCATTTCATCTCGTCAGTATATTGATGATTTGTGTACTGCCGTTTGTTATGATTATGAAAAGGGCAAAAGGAACAATGCCCGGCGGCATGCACTAGAGGAGGATCGCCATGAGGCTTTTCCTTCTGACATTCTTCGTCCTGTACGGCCTGATACACTTCTATGTCTTCCTGAAGGCCAGGGCGGCTTTTGCATTTGGCTTGAGAACGGGTCTTGCAGTGGCGCTTGTCATGGTTGTCATGATCTTTGCGCCGGTTGTTGTGAGGCAACTGGAAAGATCCGGCCATGAGTCCCTGGCGCAGATAATGTCTTACGTTGGATATGTATGGCTGGGAGTGATCTTCCTGTTCGTATCCGCTTCGCTCGTCCTTGATTTCTATCGGCTGGTCGGATATCTTATCAGCGGCTTCTTCAGCAGGCCGCTGCGGATTCTCTCACTCACTCCGCAGTATGCCTTCTTCATCCCTCTGGCAGCTTCAATCTCGATCGCGTTTTACGGCTATTTTGAAGCGAAAGACATCCGAACAGAGACGATAGAGATAGAGTCGGCGAAGATTCCTGCCGGGATCGGACGACTGCGCATAGTCCAGATATCGGATGTGCACCTCGGCCTCATTGTCAGGGCAGAGAGGTTGAGGCGTATCCTTGAGAAAGTGAAGAATGCCGGCCCTGATATTCTTGTATCAACGGGTGATCTTGTTGATGGTCAGATCAACGGCATGTCGGAACTGTCCGGATCTCTCTCGAAAGTGAGTCCGAGATATGGAAAGTATGCCATATTTGGCAATCATGAGTACTACGCGGGTATTGACGCGTCGACCAGGTTCACGGGAAATGCAGGGTTCAGTCTCCTGAGGGGGCAGGGCAGTGAAGTGCAGGGGATCATTAATATCGTGGGTGTTGATGACCCGCAGGTGAAGGCATTCGGGGCGTACAGGGGCGGCGATGAGGCTGAATTGCTTTCGGAATTCCCCCGGAGCAAGTTTACGCTCCTCCTTAAACACAGGCCGTTCGTCAACAAAGGCTCTCTGGGCCTCTTCGATCTGCAGCTTTCGGGACATGTTCATAAAGGACAGATCTTCCCGTTCAGTATCGTTACGGGATTGTATTATCCCATTCAAGCGGGTTTTGCCAGCCTTGCCGGCAATTCAAAAATATATGTAAGCAGAGGTTCCGGAACATGGGGTCCGCCAATCAGATTTCTTTCCCCTCCAGAGGTGACCGTCATCGATCTGGTCCACAAAGATTAGTTATAACATACAAGTGTTTCAAAACATGAGCGGACAAAAGGATATGGTTCGATCTGTATTCGATTGACCTTCGCTCTGCGAACATTTTATTATACAGT
Source organism: Thermodesulfovibrionales bacterium (assembly GCA_035319385.1). Classification (GTDB taxonomy): domain Bacteria; phylum Nitrospirota; class Thermodesulfovibrionia; order Thermodesulfovibrionales; family SM23-35; genus DYFC01. The sequence continues at coordinate 3,909 of DATHCU010000057.1, read as the reverse complement.
TCATGCTGAACGCCGAAAAACAACTTGAGATCATAAAGAGGGGCGCTGTCGAAGTGATTGTGGAGTCCGAACTCCTCAAGAAGCTTGAGAAATCCAGTGCTGAAGGCAGGCCTCTCAGGATCAAGGCCGGGTTTGATCCTACCGCGCCGGATATCCATGTCGGGCACACAGTCCTTCTTGAGAAGATGCGCCAATTCCAGGAAATGGGCCACGAAATCATCTTTCTCATAGGCGATTTCACAGGAATGATCGGTGACCCGACAGGAAGATCGGAGACTAGGAAGCCGCTCACCCGGGAAGATGTCCTGAGGAATGCAGAGACCTATAAGCGCCAGGTCTTCAAGATCCTTGATCCCGAAAAGACACAGGTCAGGTTCAACAGCGAATGGCTCTCGAAAATGAGTGTAATGGAACTTGTGGGACTTGGCGCTATGCAGACCGTTGCAAGGATGCTTGAACGGGAAGATTTCAAGAAGAGGTTTGAGAATCAGCAGGACATAAGTATTCTTGAGTTCTACTATCCTCTGTTTCAGGCGTACGACTCTGTCTGCCTAAAAGCCGACGTCGAACTCGGGGGGACAGACCAGAAATTCAATATCCTCATGGGCAGGACTGTGCAGAGGAAGATGGGTGTTGAAGAACAGTCTGTTGTACTTATGCCCCTACTCGAAGGCCTGGACGGTGTCAACAAGATGTCGAAGAGCCTTGGGAACTATATAGGCATAGATGAATCTCCGAAGGAGATGTACGGCAAGCTGATGTCTGTCAGCGACGGTCTGATGATCAGGTACTATGAACTTCTCAGCCATATCTCGCTTGAGGAACTGGATGCCCTGAAAGAGGGAATACACGGGGGTTCTGTGCACCCGAAACTCGCGAAGGAGAAACTTGCGCTCGAGATAGTAGGGCGTTACTGGGGAGAGCAAGAGGCCTTGAGGGTAAAGGAAGAATTCGAGCATATCTTCGGGCAGAAGGGCCTGCCGGATGAAGTGCCTGTATTCGAGCTTGTATGGGAAGACGAGGCGATGTGGATCCCCAAGATCATGAAGCTGTCCGGCCTGACTCAAAGCACAGGCGAGGCGATCCGGCTGATTAAACAGGGCGGATTATCGCTTAATGACAGCAAACACACCGACCCTGATACGAAGCTGACAAGGGGTGAGTATCTGTTTAAGGCAGGGAAGAGGAAGTTTCTGAGAATAATCGCCCGATAGGAAGCAACCGCGCTACAGTTCCTGCAGGAGCCTTCGTATCTCTACATCCCGCTGCATGATATAAATCCGTATCTTGTTCTCATCCATGGCATGGGGGAATAATTCAATACCGTAACAGGCCAGACTGCCGTGAAGCTGTTCAGTAGTCCCGTTCTTGATATTCAGGGGTGTTCTCGATGGAGCGTCAATCCGGTATTTAACGGCAGCCTTTGACATGATAAAGGTATCTCCCTGGATAGGGAAGCGTATGCCGCAGACGATGGGCTGCCCCGTGCTTATGAGAACCGGTGAAAGAAATCCGATCCCGCGCTCGGAGATGTCTTTGACTGTAACCGACATGGTGCCGTACTCAGGTGAAAACATATAGAGAACCACGGGCAATTTTGCCGATGGCTCCACACGTATGAAACGCCTGTGATATGAGTTCATGATCTGCGGAATGGCAGCGATGATCTTGCCCCTGTCGACGATGATGTCGTCCATTATGCAGCTGTACGATTTCCCGAAGGCCTCAAAGTTTGTGAAGCAGCACCGGTTGTTCTTTACGCAGATCAAAGTTCTGTGTGGCGAGAATCTTCCGAGGATCACCTTTGCGGAATCGTAGATCTTTTCTATATAGCACAGCCCCCGGCCCGTGATAACATGCCCTCTTTCCTCCTCGAAGGGGAATGAGAGAATAAGCGGGAGCTTCTTTTCGTGCAAATAAAGGAATGCATCAGCAGGCAGCATTCACTATTCTAATCGAAATGACGGATCTTTGTGTAATGAAAAAATTTACGAAGGCTGCAATTCCCCAACTGCAATTCGAGGTATTTTCTTAGAAATTCAGTGGTTTGAGGGCAAGATCGGCCAGCCCGTAAATTTTCAGGTCGATCAGATTCCCCTCTGATCTCAAATCAGAGAGGATTCCTACGATTCCGGCTATCGGGGCCTTGATGACCTCTATATCTTCGGTCTCATCCCTCTCCGAGATGCCTTTGAACTCAAGGCCTTTTGCAAGATAGCAGGTTAGTATTTCGCCTGAAGACCCGGATGACATGGGCCCTTGAGCAAGAAAAATCATCTCTTCTGCGGCATAGCCCGTTTCCTCCAGGAGTTCTCTTCTGGCGGCATCCTCCAGGGTATCTCCCTTGTCGTTGAGGCCGGCAGGAAATTCTATAACATAGTGGTTTACAGGAGGCCTGAACTGCCTGACGAGTATGAACTCACCGGAATTTGTTATCGGCACTATGACAACGATGCCTCTGCAGTTGATCCTTTCAACAGACTCCCATTCTCTTTCAACGCCTGAGGAATCCGCATAGCGTGTCATAACGAACCTGAGGAACTTGCCCTCGAAGACAGTCTTTCTGGATAGCGTTCTGGGTATATCGTCCGGCATGAGGCTATTTGTGCAGCGGAATGGATATCCGGAAGGTCGTCGAACCCTCACCCGTGTATACCTCGAGGCTGCCACGGATGCCTTGTATGAAACGATAGATAATGTTCAGCCCGCGGCCCTTCACGTCTCCCCTGCGGATCTGCTCTATATTTTCTTCAGGAATGCTACCGGTGTTTCTTATCTCGAAACAGGCGGAGTCCTTGCATTGATAACTTTTAATGGATAATTCTCCTCCCTCTTCAGGGATCGCCTTGGTGGCATTATCCAGGAGATTGTCAAGAACTCTTTCGAGGCCGAATGGAGAACAGAATACGGTCAGCCCTGGCTGCAGTCCATCTTTGACAAGTCTTATGTTCGTTCTTTTCTGGTCCCTTATAGCCTCTTCATTGATCCTGAAGCGGCTCTTGAGCGCCTCGGTCAGGTCAATGACCCGCTCCCTGCCTTCTATGCTCGGATATATGACCAGTTCCTGAAGTCTTATCGCTTCCTCGCTGACTATGTCGAGGTATTCTACAATCTTGTCCTTAACCGTCTCCACATTCTCACGCTGGAGACATTTTTTTGCCCTTTCCGCAAAGCCTGCTATGGCAATTGCCGGATTCTTGAAATCATGAAGCACATCGTCGAGCTTCTCCATCCTCAGGGCCTTCATTATTTCCTTGCCAAAAAAGGTGAGAAGGTCGATCTCGTGCTCCGTGAATTCCTGTCTCCTGTCAATGGCATAAAATATGAGGAAATAGTTGATTTCATTATTTGCGCTCAGGGGGATCATCAGGACGGAATGTACGTTATATTTCGAGGCGAACTTCTTTAATTCATCATTGGAAAGCCTGCTTTTGAGCGGGTCCCGAATCAATATATAGGATGAGTCTACCCTCTCATACTGATCATCCACAGGGTTTTCCGTGCCATTTATCAAGGCATCGAAATATGGGTGTTCACTGATCTCGAACAGACAGCTGGAATCGTGGCTTTCCTGCCCGGTGGGATATTCCAGTTCAATCTTGACGTGTTTCCTGTCAGGCATCACAGAAAACAATGAGCAGCTCTGCACAAGGATTATATCCACAAGTTCGGGAATCATGGACATAAAGACTTCCTTCATCTTTATACCCTCCCGGTGGCTGAGTTTCACGAAGATCTTTTCTACTATCTTTTCTTTCTGCTCATTCAGTTTCTGGAGATCCAGAATGCGTTTCTTTGCCAGCACGTAGCTGACCCTCCTTGCCAGGAGTTCCGCGTTTGAGACTTCGAGCGGATCAAAATGTCTGTCTATCTCCTTATAGTAGATCTGGATCGTCCCCGGGGTGTCCT
>DATHCU010000056.1:0-6705 GCA_035319385.1 Thermodesulfovibrionales bacterium | reverse complement strand
CGACACGCTGTCTCCATCCATATTTGCCACGTAAACACGCGTGCCGTTGCCGCTGGTCGCAATGCGGAAAGGACCGTCTCCGACAACGATTGGAGAGCCGACAACCGTATTGGTCGCGAGATCAATCACGCTCACGGTGTCATCGGCATTATTTGTGACATAAGCAAAAGGAGCAGCGAGTCCGATGCCAGGTATTAAACACGCAAGAAACAAGACGATGGCCAAAGTGACTTTTTTCATTTTTGCACCTCCCCCTTTTATTGAGAAAGTATATTATCGAAGGATCGCTCGAATGTCAATGTGATTGCACCGGTTTTCTAGGGATGAAAACACAACCCTGCGGACCCACCGGAGGGGCATACTATTATCGGAAGGCAAAGAGAGTCGTCAGGGTCGGGCTGCACATTTTCGCGTGCCTGGAACCTTTGATCCGTTGTAACCGCAAGGGCAACGTGGTAATATCGTAGTACTATGGAATCGGCGAGAAACCTCAATCCCTTTCTGTCCTTCATTCAATACGTCGGGAAAAAAACGATGAGAATCATAAACAACCTCGGCGCGGCAACCGTCTTCTTTGTGCTTGCCTTTCTAAAGATCTTCCGCCGCAAACAGCTCCGGGAGATTATTCAGCAGATCTTTTACATAGGGGCAAAGTCATCGAATATCGTTGCGCTCGTCGGACTTTTTACCGGCATGGTGCTTGGTCTTCAGCTCTTCTATACCCTCAACAAATTCGGTTCGCAGGGGGTGCTGGGTTCGGTCGTTGCTCTTACTCTCATCAGGGAACTCGGGCCTGTCCTTACCGCAATTATGATAACGGCGCGTGCAGGCTCTGCAATGACCGCGGAGATCGGCAACCTCCGCATCTCCGAACAGATAGACGCCCTCTTCACCATGCGCATAGACCCCCAGCGGTATCTCGTCAGCCCGTGTATCGCAGCTTCGATTATCAGTTTCCCGTTGCTGACCGCCCTATTTGATCTCATCGGTATCCTGGGAGGGTATTTGACCGGAGTTGTGCTCCTTGGGGTGGATAAAGGCGCATACTTTTATCGCATTCATGCGAACGTGGACATGGTAGACATCAGCGGCGGGTTCATAAAGTCCCTGGTCTTCGCCGTGCTGGTGTCAACGATCTGCTGCTACCAGGGATACTTCACTCACCTGCGCACTGACAGCTACGGCGCAAGGAGCGTCAGTCTCTCGACGACCTCCGCGGTCGTACTCTCCTGTGTATCGATACTTATCTCAGACTATATTGTTACATCTTTTCTAATGTAGAGGCATCTATGGAGACGCCATTAATAGAATTCAGGGGAATTACCAAACGCTTCGGGGAAAAGACCATCCTTGACAAGGCCGATCTTTCGATATATGAAAACCAGATTACGACAATCATCGGCAAGAGCGGAAGCGGCAAGAGCGTCCTGATTAAGCACATCATCGGACTGCTCTCCCCCGATGAAGGCAGCATACTCTTCAGGGGAAACCCCATCAATCAGATGAAGAAGAAAGATTTGGAAGGCTACAGGGGCCAGATCAGCTATATGTTCCAGAACAATGCCCTCTTTGATTCCATGACCGTCTTTGAGAACATTGCCCTGCCGCTCAGGCAGACTACAAATCTCAAAAAGAAAGAGATTGAAGATAAGGTAATGTCGCGAATAGAACAGATGGAACTCGCGGATGCTGTGAGGAAGTACCCGGCTGAACTCTCCGGTGGAATGCAGAAACGCGTGGCACTTGCAAGGGCGCTTGTAACAGATCCGGCCATCGTGCTGTTTGATGAGCCGACGACCAGCCAGGACCCAATTAGGAGAAACATAATCCTGAGCATGATCGCCCATTACAGAAAGAAGTTTGGCTTTACGGCTATTCTTATCAGCCACGACATCCCTGATGTCTTCTTTATCTCCGACCGCATACTGCTCCTGTGGGAAGGGAAGATTGCCTTTAGCGGGTCCTATGAGGAGTTTTCCGGACTCAGGCACCCGATGATCGATGAATTCATCCTCAGCATCGAGGGCCTAAGGGATGAGCTCACCGGATTGCTCTCTAAAGAGATGTTTAAGTCCAGGTATGCCATGACGCTGGGTAGTGGCCGCGCGGACACCACCATAACTGCTTTGCTGTTCAGCTTTAATCTCAAATTTCTGTCTGATCTGTTCAGACCGGGTGCCGCTCTGGAAATTCTGAAATCCCTGGGGGAGAATCTGAACAACTATTTTGGTCCGTTGGGAGGATTCTCGGCACGCCATAGCAGAGAAGAGATCCTCACGGTATTGCCTCATATGGGGCTGGAAAAGGCGGAGGAATTAGTGACTGATTTTGCCCACAGACTCGAAACGAAATCTCTCCCCGAAATCCGTGATCGCATAAGGGATAAAATAAAGGCCGGAGAGTGTTTCGAGATATTTGTGAATGCGGGCATAACCGAGGGCAGTTCCTCCGATGATATTGAACAGATCATAAGAAGGGCTGACTTGAGCAAAAAAAGAATCGCACAGTGTCTTTGTGCTAAGGAGCGTGATTCAAAATGAAGAAGAATTCGATGGAGACAATCGTCGGCATCTTTGTAGTGATAGGTCTTCTTTGCATCGGATATATGACCGTCAAACTCGGCAAGCTTCGAATGTTCGGCGGCGATTACTATATCCTCTATGCGAATTTCACTTCGGTATCAGGACTTCGTGTTGACAGTCCCATCGAGATCGAAGGCATAGAGGTAGGAAGGGTGGAACAACTGGTCATAAACCAGGACAGACAGATGGCTGTGGTCAAACTGCGGATCGAAAAAGGCATCAGGGTTTACAGCGATGCCATCGCGTCGATCAAGACTTCCGGTCTGATCGGCGACAAGCTTGTTAAGATAGACCCCGGAGGAGGAGGCGAACTTCTGACCGCGGGAGGGACCATCACGGAAACCAATGCGCCCATTGATGTCGAGGACCTCATAGGAAAATATGCGTTCGGAGAGATCAAGAAAGAGGACAAGAAAGAATAATAAATAAATCTTGCTGCCCAAACGCTTGCAAGATTCAGAGCTGAGGCCTTTGCTTCGTCTCCGGTCTCATCAGGGTGCCGGTGATTTTACTCGAGAAATCGAGTCCTATGGCCCGCCTTCAGGTGGTTGCAAAATATCCGTTTTGCGCAAGCAGGAGCAAACATCTGCCTGCTGATGTTCTTTAATTCTGTCAGATATAGAAATCAGGCACCTGCTCTCTTCCATATCGCCTCATAAAGCTGTAATATAGATAGTCACCTTTTTCTTCAGCTGCCGTCGGGTCTGTAGGACTTCGCCCCTGCAAACGAACGATACCTCATTGTCTTCGGGAGCTTATAAAAAACAGTAATGGACATACAAAAGGAAATATCACGTCTCAACACCAGGCAAAGAGAGGCCGTAATGCATGGCGAAGGACCGCTGCTGATCCTCGCTGGAGCGGGTTCGGGAAAGACAAGGGTGATTACGCTGAGGACTGCATACCTGATACATACCGGTGTTAGGGCAGGATCTGTCCTGGCGGTAACCTTCACTAACAAGGCAGCGTCGGAAATGAAGGGTAGAGTGAAGGCGATGTTGAGAGGCGAGAATGGGACGCCCACCATCTCCACATTTCACTCCCTCTGTCTCAGGATTCTGAGGCGTGAAATCGAACTACTTGGTTACAGAAAAGACTTCACGATCTATGACACGTCAGAGCAGGTTTCGCTCCTGAGGAACATGCTCTCTGATATTAGATTTTATGACCGGAGCTTCAAGGCGGAATCCATCCTGGAAAGGATCAGCAGGACAAAGAACGATTTCGCTCCGTCCGATGTCGTAAGCGGCGAACCCATCGAAGAGATCTCTTCAATGCTTTATCCCAGGTATCTCGATGCCCTTAAGTCGTTGAACGCACTTGATTTCGATGATTTGCTGCTCCTTACCCTCAAGCTCTTCAGGGAGCATGCCTCAGTTCTCGAAAAATACAGGGAGATGTTCAGGTATCTCATGGTCGACGAGTATCAGGACACGAACCGCGTTCAGTATGAATTTATCAAGCTTCTTGCAGGTGAGAGGAAGAACATCTGCGTGGTCGGAGACGACGACCAGTCCATATACGGATGGAGGGGTGCGGATCTGGGCAATATCATCTGTTTTGAGAAAGACTTCCCCGGTACTGTAACGGTAAAGCTGGAACAGAACTACCGCTCTTTCGGGAATATCCTCGACGCGGCAAACGGGGTAATAAGGAACAACAAAACACGGATGACAAAGTCGCTCTGGACCGACAGGGGCAGCGGACCGAAGGTCAACGTATTCAAGGCCGCGGACACCGAGACAGAGGCCGAGTGGGTAGCCGACAGGATAGCGATGCTGAAGTTTGAGCGAAATATTCCCTACGAGGATTTTGCGGTCATATACAGGGCGAATATGTTTTCGAGGCCCTTTGAAGCGGCGCTGAGAAGGCATCGGATACCTTATTCCGTGGTGGGAGGCACGAGTTACTTCGAGCACAAGGAGATTAAAGACCTTGCGGCCTACCTGAAAATCATTGCAAACCCATCGGATGACCTTAGCCTTCTGAGAGCTTCGGGTGCACCGAAGAGGGGAATTGGCGCCTCCGCACTGGCAGCGCTCGCGGACTTTGCGCGATCCAAATCATTAGGGCTCTTAGAAGCTTTCAAGAAGGCGGCTGAAGTGCCGGATCTGAGCCCAAAGGTTGTTGCCCCTGCACTTGCTATGTCAGAAATGTTGGACCGATACCGTGATCTCTTCCTGAAAGGCAGGGGAATGGGCAAAACCCTTAAGGCTCTAATCGAAGAGATCAATTACAGGGATTACATCAGCTCGCTCTATAAGACTCCTGAGGCCGCGTTTCGGAGGCTTGAAAACCTAGAAGGGTTCGCGGAATCCCTGACACATTACGAATCCGCGGAGGAATCACCATCCCTTCATGGATTTCTCGAAACAATGGCCCTGGCGGAGCTGGTCAAGGAAAAGGATGAAAAAGGGGAACGCGGCGTCACTCTCATCTCCTTTCACTCCGCAAAAGGACTGGAGTTTCCTGTTGTATTCATCGCAGGAGTGGAAGAAGACATCCTGCCGCACAAGAAATCCTCGGACAAGGATGAAGATATAGAGGAGGAACGAAGGCTCTTCTATGTTGGAATAACCAGGGCCATGAGCGAACTGTACCTTACCCATACGGATCACAGGCTGAAGTATGGCAAACTTCAGGCTTCCGTTTCGTCCAGATTCCTGCTGGAACTCCCGCAGGAGGTGATAAAAAACATAAGTAGTTTTGAGGAACTTACTCCTGAACAGGAAAAGGCAAATGCAAAAAAGTTCTTTGCAAACATTAAGGCCATGCTCGGAGATTGATAACGCTGTATTTCTTCTTCAGTAACATCCTCTCCCATACCCGGAGTGCCAAGATTCGCCTGCCTCGACAGTCAAAATAGGGAAACAGACCTCAGAAAATGGTGGGAAAAGGAAGCGATATTGACAATATTATGGGCTATTTGTTAAATTAACAGCGTTAACAAAACATAACGCTGTTAGGATAGAGTGTAAGATTATGGGTGTGGTGGAAAAGCGGGCAAAGCGGAAAGAGGAGTTTCGAAAGGAGATCCTCGACTCGGCCCGTGAGATATTCATTAACGACGGGTACGACAGATTCTCGATGCGAAAGCTCGCCGAGAAGATAGACTATTCTCCGACCACGATCTACATCTATTTCAAGAACAAGGATGACCTCCTCTTTGCGATCTGCGAAGAGTTCTTCGCAGATTTCTTCGCTGAGCTGAACCGTATCAGGTCGGTTTCCCAGGACCCGATCGAGACCCTTCGTCAGGCCTATCTTTATCTTGTCGAATTTGGGCTGAAGAACCCGAATCAGTACAAGGTGATTTTCTTTACGAAGAGCGTTTATGGTACGATGCGTGAGCTCGTTGAAAAGGAGTCGATGGCCAGAAACACGCATCTCGTATTTAAGGAGATGATTCGGGACTGCATCAAGGCAGGGCGGCTGCGGGAGCTCGATGAGGACGTGATCGCTCCGGCCCTTGCTACGGCATCTCATGGGCTCGTAACCATGATCTTGTATCGTCCCGACTTTTTCAATAAGAAGAGCGATGTGATCGCACATTCATTAGTCGATGCATTGCTTAGAGGTTACCAGAAGTAGATTTCCTGGCCCTCCGAATCATCCGCGAGACAGCGGCCGGCAAAGATCACATGAATTACAGGACATTTATTAATTGAGTAAACAGGAGAGACTTAGTATGACATTCGCAGAGATTTACGGACAATCGAAGAGCAAAATGAAATATATGCTTGTTGTGGGCATATCGGCAGCGTCCCTGATGCTAACCGCTTGCGGAAAACAGAGCGCAGCAGTCGGAAAGGGGCCGGGAATGCCGCCCGAAGTGGGAGTTGTTGCTGTACAGCCTCAGCGCGTGGCCCTTACTACAGAGCTTGCCGGCCGCACGTCCGCTTACCTCATCGCAGAAGTTCGTCCCCAGGTAGGCGGCATCATCCAAAAACGCCTCTTTAACGAAGGCGCGGATGTAAGGGCTGGTGAGGTGCTCTACCAGATAGACCCTTCCAGCTATCAGGCGTCTTACAACAGCGCAAAGGCTGCTCTTGCCAGGGCCGAGGCCAATCTCATTCCGGCCAGGCTCAAGGCCGAGCGCTACAAGGACCTCGCAGAAATCAAG
>DATHCU010000055.1:0-3754 GCA_035319385.1 Thermodesulfovibrionales bacterium | reverse complement strand
CTTGTCTTTGGCGATCACTGTTACCATGCCCCTTGCAGTCAGTTTCTTGAGCACCTCGTAGATCTTCGAAGTCGGAATTCCGGATGTCTTCCCCAGTTCATATGCTGTTCTGGGATATTCCTTGAGCAGGGTAATATAGCCTCTGGCCTCGTACTCGGACAACCCGAGTTCCATGAGCCGTGAGACAGGAGACCTCAGACCGATAGTATCTACCATAGTAGTTAATAGTATATTAAAAATGGGCGGCTGTCAATCGGCATCGGTGCTGGATTTACGCGTGCGGGCAAAATGAACATCTCCTTAGATGCTTCACATCGCTTATGGATTCCCCGGTTGCGGAAGGTTGCTTCGGGGATAACGGACCGCGAGAGACGGAAAATGCGATGTGGTTTCATCAGCGAAATGTTCTATAATCTTACGAATCGAATATGATCCCCTATAAAGACGATAACCCTACATCTATATTCCCATATGCCACCATCGGGATCATCATTGCAAATGTCGTGGTTTTTCTTCTTCAGATTACTTCGCAGTCAGGAATGAAGGACGTGACCTACTCCTATGGAGCGATCCCCCAGTACCTTCTGACCGGGGAGAGGGTCCAGCCTATATCGCCGGTTCTCACCGTGTTTACGTCTATGTTCATGCACGGAAGTTTCCTCCACATAGGAGGCAATATGCTCTACCTCTGGATCTTCGGCAATAATATCGAAGACAGTCTGGGCCATATCCGGTTTGTTGTCTTTTACTTATTCTGCGGAATCATATCGGCTTTCACATATGCATGGGTGAACGCGGATTCCACCATTCCGATGGTGGGGGCGAGCGGAGCCATTTCCGGGGTTCTGGGGGCTTATCTGTTGCTCTTCCCCAGGGCGAATGTGCATACTCTCATATTCCTGGGGTTTTTCATAACAACCGTGAGGATACCCGCCTTGATAGTTATAGGGTTTTGGGCTATTATACAATTCATCAATGGTCTGGTAAGCACGGGCCTTCATGACCGCGGAGGCGGAGTTGCATGGCTTGCCCATGTCGGTGGGTTTCTCGCGGGAATTGTGACGATTAAACTCTGGATGCCAAGGAGGAATAAACAGTGGTTGTAATCTGTCCAAAGTGCAAGATCAAATTGAAAGTTGACGATACGAAACTCAGCGAGGGCGGATCGCGGTTTAAGTGCCCGAAGTGTGGCGCCATGCTGCTTGTCAAGAAGCCGGTTGTGTCGGCTCAGAAGCCCGTGGATAACGGCACGGTTCTGGTCGCCCACTCCAACCCTTCTGCTCTCAGTCAGATCGTCACTCTCCTGAACGGCAACGGCTACAGAACGATAACAGCCACAGAGGGTATTGAGGCCATGGTTAAGGCGATCAAGGAACTTCCCTTTCTGATGATCCTCGAGGTGGGGCTGCCGAAGATTTTTGGATTCGAGGTCTGCAAGAGGCTGAAACTGAGACCCGAGACCAAGGGCATGAAGTTTATCCTGGTTAATTCGGTCTATGACGACAGAAGATATAGAAGACAGCCGGAGTCCCTGTATGAGGCCGATGATTATATTGAAGAGCATCGGCTGCCAGAGCTTCTGATAGATTCCATCAACAGAATAAAGGGGATAGAGCCCGGCGCACATACGGAGAAGACGGAGAAAGCGGAGCGGCCGGTTCAGGAGGAGCAGCCGGCTGAGCGGACAAAGCCGGCCCCTAGAGATGATGTGAAACCTGAGTCAAAGCCCGATGTAAAACCGGTAGATCCTGGGTTTGATGAGAAGGTAGAGCGGGCCAGGAGACTGGCGAGAACCATCGTATCCGATATTTATCTCTATAATACTCCCAAGGTTGAAGCTGCGATAATGAACGATACATTCTACGCGGTTTTTGCCTCGGAATTAAAAGAAGGTTTTAAGCTTTACGAGCATAGGATAGCCCAGGAAGTACGGGACAAAGGCGATTTTTTCAAAGAGACCGTGCAGGCCTTCATCGACAGCAAAAAGAAATCCTTATAGATAAAATTAAAAAATAGAAGAATTTCGTCAAAATCGTGAGATAATAATCTATATTTGCCTTTTTCCATCCTATTGTACTCTTGCCTTGCAAGTCAAATTCTTATTATATTAGCACTCACTAGCTGCGAGTGCTAACAAATAAAACCTGAATAAATTCAAAGAAAGGAGAAAAAAGTCTATGAAGTTCAAACCGCTTAGAGACAGAGTATTGGTCAAGTTTTCTACCGAGGAGGAGAAGACTGCAGGTGGGTTGTTCATCCCGGACAGTGCCAAGGAAAAACCGCAGAGGGGAACCATCATTGCGGTCGGATCCGGAAAAATCACCGATGACGGAAAGCGTCAGTCAATGGATGTAAAAGTAGGAGATACTGTCCTTTTCGACAAGTATTCGGGGTCCAAGATCAAGATTGATGACGATGACTACCTTATTATAAGGGAAGAAGACATCCTCGGAATCGTCGAATAATTAAAGTTATCTATAAAAAAGGAGGAATGATTAATGGCTAAACAGCTTATTTTTGATGAGGCGGCAAGAAGCGCCATACTTAAGGGCGTGGCCTTGCTGACAGATGCAGTGAAAGCTACCCTGGGACCGAAAGGCAGGAATGCGATTCTTGACAAGAAATACGGTGCCCCGACAATTACCAAGGACGGTGTCACAGTCGCTAAAGAGATAGAGCTCAAAGATCCATGGGAGAACATGGGCGCACAGCTCGTCAAGGAGGTTGCATCCAAGACCTCTGACACAGCTGGTGACGGTACAACCACTGCAACGGTTCTTGCTCACGCGATCTATAGAGAGGGCATGAAGAACGTTGTGGCAGGCGCCAACCCGATGGATATTAAGAGGGGTATCGAAAAGGCGGTCACGATTGTTGTTGATGAACTCAAGAAGATGAGTAAGCCTGTCCAGGACAAGAAGGAAATTGCCCAGGTCGGCACCATATCCGCAAATAATGATTCTTCGATCGGCGAGTTGATCGCAGAGGCGATGGACAAGGTCGGAAAAGACGGTGTAATCACGGTAGAAGAGGCAAAGAGCATGGCTACAACACTTGATGTGGTTGAAGGCATGCAGTTCGATAGAGGTTATATCTCCCCTTATTTCATAACAGATCCTGAAAGGATGGAATGTATCCTCGATGATGCCTATATACTTCTGCATGAGAAGAAGATATCGAGCATGAAGGACCTGCTTCCGATCCTCGAACAGACCGCAAAGATGGGCAAACCGTTAATGATAATCTCGGAAGAGGTGGAGGGAGAAGCACTCGCAACACTCGTGGTCAACAAGCTTCGCGGCACCATCCAGGTCTGTTCTGTCAAGGCCCCGGGCTTCGGCGACAGGCGCAAGGCGATGCTGGAAGACATCGCGGTCCTCACAGGCGGCACAGTAATATCCGAAGACCTCGGCATCAAGCTCGAAAATATCAAGATCTCGGACCTCGGAAGGGCGAAGAAGATCAACGTCGATAAAGAGAACACTACGATAGTTGAGGGCGCGGGCGATCCTGCCAAGATACAGGGCAGAGTCAAGCAGATAAAGGCCCAGATCGAGGAGACAACCTCTGATTACGACCGGGAGAAACTCCAGGAGAGACTTGCCAAACTCGTTGGCGGCGTTGCAGTCATCAACGTGGGTGCGGCAACTGAGACTGAAATGAAAGAGAAGAAGGCAAGGGTGGAGGACGCCCTGAACGCAACAAGGGCCGCAGTCGAAGAGGGAATCATCCCCGGCGGTGGCGTTGCGCTCCT
>DATHCU010000054.1:0-5023 GCA_035319385.1 Thermodesulfovibrionales bacterium | reverse complement strand
TTGCCTCGCCACCCCCTCATCGGTGCCTGACGCACTGCCCGTGTGAAGTATCACATACTCGGCGCCGAGGGCGTCCGCCCTGTCAAGTTCCACGGAGAGGAGTTCGACCGACTTCCTTCTCAGCGCGCCATCGCCCGTAGCCATGTTTATCAAATAGGATGAATGGATAAAGACAGGAGAGATATCGAACCGGCTACGCAGCAACCTGAATCGCTTTATCTCGTCTTCCGAAACAGGCCGCACGGCCCATCCTCTTGGGTTGTGGGAAAAGATCTGCATCGTGCTGCAGCCCAGGGCGTGCGCCCTCTCCAGGCTCATGGGAAGCCCTCCAGCTATGGATGTGTGCACGCCGAGTCGCCGCATGAGGCTTAGGATAATAAGAACGGCGGGTGAATTTCAATACCAGGGGCATCCATACTATAATTAATCTGTTTAGACTGAATTATCATAAGAACACAATGAACATATCGATAGAAAGACGTCTTATACTCAGTTTCGGCGTAACAGTCTTTATACTGGTCTTTGAGGTTGCGGGCGGTATTCTCAGCAACAGCCTCGCACTGATCAGCGATGCCGGACATGTTCTGACCGATGCCTTTGCGCTGGGGCTGAGCATGATCGCGGCCCGCATAAGCAAGAGGCCATCTGATTTCAGGGCCACATATGGATATCAGCGCGTGGGTATTATGGCCGCGTCCATCAACGGGATGAGCCTGCTCGCCATTTCGCTCTTCATCTTCATAGAATCATACAAGAGGTTTCTGTCGCCTCCTGAAATCGCCGTGCCGGTGATGCTGTCAATCGCGAGTGCGGGTCTGATAGGAAACATCGTCATGGCCCTTATTCTCGGCCACGGTCACCATGACCTGAACCTGAAGAGCGCATGGCTTCATGTCCTGGGAGACACCCTATCTTCAGTCGGAGTAATTCTGTCGGGGGTGATCGTGTACCTGACAGGGTGGTCGTATGCCGACCCTGTGGCCAGTATCCTTATAGGAATCATCATCCTTGTCGGCGGGGTGCGTGTCCTGAAAGAGACATCTTCGATCTTTCTGGAGTTCACGCCGAAAGGATTTCACGTGGAAGAAATAGCCAGGAGGATTGCCGAGATCCCCGAGGTACTGGGCGTCCACGCCATTCACATCTGGCTGGTGGCTCACAGGCGGGTTGCATTCACGGCCCACGTGCTTGTGCACGATCAGAGGCTGAGCGAAGTGGAACTCGTCAGGCAAAAGATCGAAGCGGAACTCAAGAACATGAATATCGGGCACATCCTGCTGCAATTTGAATGCGCTGAGTGCCAGAACAGTGGACTGTATTGCCAGATACACAGCCATGAAGACGAAGAGATGGACCACCATCACTGAGGTTTCTCCTTGCCCTTGAGATGCAACGACTCTCACTTCCCGAATAGTCATCCATTTTCTCTCATTGCTGCCCTCAGTATTTTCACAGAGGGCACATTCATGAGTTTCCCCGACTCATCGGCAAACATCCTTCAGGCAAACCCGATCGCGCCGGAGGGCTGCAACTCCTCCCCGTTGATGAACACCGAAGGCGATCCCGAAAGCCCTCGCGACAAAGCCTCAGCGCTGTCTATTCTGTAAAGATTGACTTGCGCCTGCAAGCCCTCCTGCCCAAGAGCGAGGGCAATGTTTGCCTTCAAAGCTTCTTCAGAAGCACAGCCGCGTGACAGATAGCAGTCGATCCTCATGACCGGTCCTTTGTTCTCCTTCCGGCACTAAACCGAATTTGTATCCGCATTCAGATCAACTGATGCGCCTACTCGGATTCCGGCGCCACTTTCTTGAACAGGGACAGTGCAAGATTAAAGCTGTTCAGCATTTCAAGCGCCCGCGCACTCCCCGTATATTCATAATGCCTCTCCAGGATAGCCCTCAGTTCCCGGGCTTCTTCTCCTCCCGCAAGAGGGAACTGCTGAACATAAGAATGATTAAGCCTGTAGCCTAGGCTATCGGCTTCATCGTATATATAAATAATGCCCCCGGACATACCGGCCCCGACATTGTATCCTACTTCTCCTAGCACCACCACTGTTCCTCTCGTCATATATTCGCACAGGTGCTGGCCTGCGCCTTCCACGACCGCGACAGCTCCGCTGTTTCTGACGGCAAAGCGTTCGCCCGCCCTTCCGGCAGCGTAGAATTCGCCTCCTGTAGCGCCGTACAGCACGGTGTTGCCGGCAATTATATGCCTGTGAGGCGCGCTGAGCTGGTCAGGCCTGATGACGATCCTGCCTCCGTACATGCCTTTTCCCACATAGTCATTCGCCTCTCCTATAAGCGTGAGGGAGATCCCCCTGTGGTTGAATGCGCCGAAACTCTGCCCCGCCGTTCCCCTGAAAGTCAGACTAATCGTGTCTGCGGGGAGACCGGCATCCCCGTATTTCTTCGATATATGATAATTGAGCTTCAGCGGCACACTCCTGTTTATGTTTCTGATCACGTACGATTTATTGACGGGCTTCGCTTCTTCTATGCTGCTCGAAAGGTCCTCAAGAATCGTATCGTTAATGGATGCAGCCGGATTATCGTTTCGCTCCGCCATGCACATCCTTGGAAGTTCATCATTCTCAAATCGGCAAAGGCCGTTCAACCTGATCCGCTTTACAGCAGGATTTCTGTCAGATGCGTGACACATGAGAAGATCTGTCCTGCCGATTATCTCAGACATGCTTCTGAATCCCATTTCCGCAAGTATCGTACGGACCTCGGCAGCCACGGATCTGAAGTAAAGGATAATATCCTCGGCCTTCCCCTTGAATCTCTTCCTCAGGGCTTCATCCTGAGTCGCAATGCCTGTGGGACACGTATTGGAATGACACTGTCTGGCCATAATGCAGCCAGCAGCTATCATTGTTGCAGTGCCGCAGCCGAACTCCTCAGCCCCGAGAAGTGACGCTATAATGACATCCCGGCCCGTCTTGATGCCTCCGTCCACTCTCAGAGTGACCCGCCCCCGCAGACCGTTTTCCACCAGCACCCGCTGCGTCTCTGCAAGACCCGTTTCCCAGTAGCTGCCGGCATTCTTTATGGATGTTATCGCGGCCGCGCCGGTGCCGCCGTCACATCCGCTGATCTGTATGATATCGGCATAGGACTTGGCTACGCCCGCAGCCACTGTACCCACGCCCGCCTCAGAGACAAGTTTTACGCACACCCTCGCCACGGGGTTGGCTTCTTTCAGGTCATTGATCAGCTGTGCGAGGTCTTCAATGGAGTAGATATCGTGGTGCGGAGGCGGGGAGATCAGTATCATACCCGGACTGCAATGCCGGAGTCTTGCAATATATTCTGTCACTTTCTCCGGTGGCAGAAGTCCACCCTCACCGGGTTTTGCACCCTGAGCCATCTTGATCTCAAGTTCACGCGCAGAAGCAAGATATGCAGGTGTGACTCCGAACCTGCCCGACGCTATTTGCTTAATCGCGCTGTTGCGTATGGAAGAATACCTGGCCGGGTCTTCTCCCCCTTCCCCGCTGTTACTCCTGATTCCGAGCCTGTTGCAGGCTTCAGCTATCGTCTCATGGGCCTCAGGAGAAAGCGCACCGATGGACATTGCTCCGGAGAAGAACCGCCTGAGGATCCGGTCTTCAGGTTCAACCTCATCCAGTGAAATGCGGCTGCCTTTCTTGTAATCCATGAGATGCCTTACAAAAATCACCTCTCCGTCGGATATCCCGGAAAAATCTCTGAATGCCTTCTCGTCCTTCTCCCTGAGGAATTTGTGCAGCGTCAATACAGCTGGCGGAGCCCAGGCATGCAGCTCACCATCCTTTCTGAACCTTATAGTACCTGAATTCTCGAGGGCCGTATCGGGGGAATCAAACCCGAGGGAATGCCTCTGAGAGAGAGACTGCTCAACCTCCCTTAATCCGTCCGCCTCGACAGTGACCGGAGTTCCCGAAAAGTATTCTTCAACAAAATCCTTGTTAAGGCAGAGTGTGTCAAACAGGTGAGAGCCGTAATACGAACTGAGGGTCGAGATGCCCATCCTCGATATCACTCTGAACAGCCCTTCTTCAAGGGCTGTTCTATAATTGAGCACAGCTGTTTCAAAAGGCATGTCGAGGGATCCCTTTTCGCACATCGTTCTGATTGTATGCACGGCCAGATAAGGATAGACGGCCGAGGCATTGTAGCCGATCAAACAGGCCATGTGATGGGAATCCCTCGCCTCACCGGTTTCCATGATGAGGCTTGCCCTATTGGCTATGCCTTCGGATTGCAGGGCCTTGAAAGACGCCGCTACCGCGAGCATGCTCGGTATAGCCATCCTTTCCCCTGAGATGTCCCTGTCCGAGAGTATAATGATTTGCGCGCCTCTTCTCGCGGCATCTATAACCTCCATCCGGAGACCGCCGAGGGCTTCTTCAAGGCCAGCAGCCGAAGGCCGCCTTTTAAATGTGATAGAGATCCTCACGACCTTGAACATCTTCTGGGTCTCTATTTCATGCATATCCTCTGCGAGCAGGATCGGGGATTCGAGTCTCAGCCTCCGCGCCTGCTCCGGAGACTCAACGAGCAGATTCAGTTTATGCCCCATATTCATCCTGAGGGACATGACCATCCGCTCGCGTATCGAATCAATGGGCGGGTTGGTGACCTGGGAAAACCGTTGTTTAAAATATCTGAAGAGCAGTTGCGGTTTCCTGGCAAGCGCAGGTAAAGGAGTGTCGTCGCCCATCGAGTATGTCGGCTCCTTGGCCTTCATGGCCATGCCCTTCAGTGAGAAGTCGACCTCTTCCATCGTGTAGCCAAAGGCCTTCTGCTTTCTGACAAGATCTGAGCATGCAGGATAAGGGCCAGCGCCCCTCGCCTGAAGTTTGACAAGAAACCGGTCCGTCCATTCCTTATAGGGTTTGCCGGAGGCAAGACCACGGATAATATCCTCCGTGAAACGAATTGTGCCGGATGGAAGATCGACTGAAAGGGTATCTCCGGGCCCCAGCCTGTCCTTCCTCGCCACGGACTTCCCCCCGAGATCGATCATGCCGGCCTCT
>DATHCU010000053.1:0-5995 GCA_035319385.1 Thermodesulfovibrionales bacterium | reverse complement strand
CGCATCCACTGAGGGACGGTATAAGAACTCCTCCTCGTGCCACTCCGAGATATTCAGGATCGTCTCGATGCCACGTTTTCTTACGACCCTCATATTCCCTCTGCCGGGCGCAACAAAGGCTATTCCGGGTTTGAGAGGCTCTCCCTCTTCAGCCTCTTTGACTGTGATCTGACTAAGCTGGTTCAGCCTCTCCGCAAACGGTTTCGTAAAATTCGGAGGCATATGCTGCGCAATTACAATCGGGATTGGAAAATCTTTAGGTATCTTCGGGATAACATCCTGCAACGCCTTTGGCCCCCCTGTAGAGGTGCCTATGGATACTATGGAGATCCTCCTTTCGCCTGTGATGTTTGAACTCACATGTCTCGGCATCTCGACGGGCCTTCGCGCGCCCAGGGCCGGCATGCGCCTCCTGACGATGCCTTTTCTCGCCAAACTCTTTACCTTGTCTATGAGTATGTCCCTGATCTTCACGATATTCACCGAAAGCTCAGAGAGATTCTTCGGTATAAAATCTGCAGCCCCCAGATCAAGGGCATCAAGCGTGGTCTTTGCGCCATCCGTGGTGATCGAGCTCACCATGATAACAGGCACGGGGGACCTTTCCATTATATGCTTTAAGGCGGTCAGTCCGTCCATCTTCGGCATCTCCACATCCATCGTAACGATATCAGGCTTCAGCAACTGGACCTTGTCAACCGCCTCCATCCCGTCCCTTGCAGTGCCGATGATCTTGATCTCGGGATCCGAGGTGAGCATGCTGGTGAGCGCATTTCTCATAAATGCGGAGTCATCGACTATCAACACCTTTACCATAAGTTCCTCAGAATCCGAATTCCTTGAGAAGGTCATTGACATCATTCTGTGTTACTTTCTCAGGGACAATATTGTCAGTATTGTCTGTCTGTTCGATCTTGACCCCGAATGTCGCGATCAGATGAACAAGTTCGGCCTCCAGATCACCGACAAGACTTATCACCTTCTTGATTATCTGTCCGGTCAGATCCTGGAAGGACTGCGTTGTGATTATCTCCGTCAGATCATCCTCAAGCGTATTCTTGAAATCCTTGAGGTACTTAACGGACCCTTCCGGCCCGTTAACACTTCTGATATGCGCCGCAAGATCGTCCATGTGCAGAATGTATTTTTCAACAATACCCAGAGTCTTGTTGGCGGCGGCTTCTGTCTGGTCAATGACGTACTGAAGTCTGTCAATGGCATTCGGCATATCTATGGTCGCCATCTCCTTGACCCTGGGGTCAATGGCCTCTTTGAAGCTCTTTAGCGAATCATGGAGTTTCCTGGTGATCTTGCCTACTTCGGTGAAAATATCGCTCTGCCCCTTCTTTATGATATTCTGGACCGCCTTGTCCGCCTTTTCGTAGTCATGGGCCGATATTGAATCAAGAAACCCGATGATATCGTCCATAATCAGGTACCTCGGGTCGTTGGCCTCGATTCCCTTGCGTTCGAAATAGTCCTTGGCGTCATGCAATTCCCTGACCTTCATCTCTCCGGCCATTGTCTGGACCGTCTTCGTCACCTCAACAGTATCTTCTCCCTTTTCCTGGATATCAACGGCATATTCATCAAACAGACTGATGTCGTCAAGCGGCAGAAGTTTTTTCGAATCGAGCAGGACGACCATCCGGTCCGAGAGTTTCGCAATACCTTCGATCTGGTCAACCTTGTCACTCATGAACTTCTCGGCGGGCTCTATGATCGACGCGTCTACATTGATCACGCCTGTGATGCCGTCGACAAGGACGCCGAAGATTATCTTCCCGGAAGAAACCACTATGACGTTCTCTCCCGTCCCGCCGTTACCGTTTATGTGTATAAGTTTCTTCAGGTCGATAACGGGGATCACATTCCCCCTGATATTGGTAATGCCCTCCATATAATCGGGGGATTGAGGCATCCTCGTTATGGAAGGAGTCTTGATAATCTCCCGCACCTTCAGTATGGGGATTGAATACTCATTTCCATTAAGCTGAAATCCTATGTATTGCATTGGGCTCCTTTCAATATGCACCTTCTAACATGCCTAAACCTTGACGGCACCGAGTTTATTCCTGGATATGCCCGCCGGGTCCAGAATCAGGACCACTTTCCCATCGCCCGTTATGGTAGCGCCGAGCACGTAGGATGAGTCGGTCTGGAGACCGTCGATGTTCTTGATGACAATCTCTTCCTGTCCGAGCAGTTCATCCAGCGACAGACAGAATTTCGTCTCCCCCAGTGAAATAACTACCACATATCTCTGATCCGCGTACTCGTGGCCGTTGCTCCCGATAATCTCCGATAACTCATAGATGGGCAACACCCGGCCTCTGATATTTATGACCTTCTGGCCGACGACATCGGCTATTTCTTTGCCGGAGACTTTAAGGGTC
The DNA here is from genome assembly GCA_035319385.1 of Thermodesulfovibrionales bacterium. Lineage (GTDB taxonomy): Bacteria > Nitrospirota > Thermodesulfovibrionia > Thermodesulfovibrionales > SM23-35 > DYFC01. Next base: position 3,599 of record DATHCU010000053.1, on the reverse strand, counting down.
TCTTCGATGGCAGTGAGCGGTATGGCGAAGAAGGATTTTCCCGACCTGACCATAAGGACCTGTATGATCGCAAGCGTAAGTGGTATACTGATCTTGAATGTGGTGCCCTCATCCCTCTTTGTGACGACTTCCACATAGCCGTTGAGTTTGGAGATATTCGTCTTCACGACATCCATGCCCACACCACGCCCGCTCAATTCCGTTGCCACATCCACGGTCGAAAAACCAGGCAGGAAGATGAGGTTGATCGCATCGGCCTCGGACATCCTGGCAGCTTCTTCGTCGCTTATCAGGCTGTTCGCCAGAGCCTTCTTCTTGACCCTGTCTATATCTATCCCTTTGCCGTCGTCTGAAACCTCAATGACAATCTGGTTCCCTTTCTGGTATGCGTGAATCTCGATGGTTCCCTTCTCATCCTTCTGCTTGCTCCTCCGTTCCTCCGGATGTTCCATGCCGTGATCAAGGGAATTTCTGATGATGTGCACCAGCGGATCTCCGATGTGCTCTATAACAGACTTGTCCACCTCCGTATCTTCACCGAATATCTTAAGGTTGACATCCTTCCCAAGGGCGGAGGACATGTCTCTAACCATACGCGGAAACTTGCCGAAGACCTTTTTTATCGGCTGCATTCTCATCTTCATCACCGCCACCTGCATGTCGGATGTGACGAGGTCGAGGAAGGAGACCGTCTCGAAGAGGTTTTGGACAAACGGATCGTCCGAGTATTTCGTCTCCAGGTAGTTGACGATATTCAACAGCCGGTTTCTGACAAGTACAACTTCGCCCGTCAGGTCCATTACCTTGTCGAGTTTACCGATGTCCACCCTCAGGGTCTGCTGGTGCTCCCTTCTGTCGTGATAAGTCTTTTCCTTTTCCTCCTGAGCAGTGCCCTCTCTGTCGGCCGGGCCTCCATGCTCCTCCGTCTCATCCTGCCGCTCCCCCTCGTCCAGGACCTCGGGCGGGAGAACGCAGATTTCCGCGGCTGCATCGGGACAATCCACGGTCTTGTTCAGGACGGAATCAAGCTCTGCAAGTATCGGAGCGGTATCCTCGGATTCGCCGTCCTTGATCTTAATATGCTCGATCAGGAGTCTCAGCATATCGACGCTCTTGAGGATAACGTCGGTAAGGTCTTTGGTAAGTGAGATCTCACCTTCCCTGAGTTTCTTCAGTATGTTCTCAGCGCTGTGGGCCACGTCCACAATCTGTTGAAAACCCAGGAACCCCGCGGCGCCCTTAAGAGTATGCATCACCCTAAAAGCTTCGTTCAGGAGGTCGGCGTCGCTTCCCCTCTTTTCGATCTCCACAAATATGGGGTCCATCTTATCGAGTGACTCTTCCGCCTCAGTCAGGAATTCCGATATTATTTCCTCAAGATCGTCGGACATATATCTCCTTTTAGTTCAAAATCCAATTACCAAATTTCAATAACCAAATAATTCCGAGTGCTCAAGAGCAAAGAACTGAAACGACGGACACAAATCAACTCCGTTTTGGTTATTGGAATTTGGTCATTGGTCATTGGCCGTCTTATGCTTTCATCTTCTCGAATATCTTATCCAGCTTGTCTTTGAGCACCTCGGCAGTGAATGGCTTAACTATATAGTTATTCACTCCCGCCTTGATCGCCTCGATGACCTTCTCCTTTTCAGACTCGGCTGTCACCATCAGAACGGGCATTTTCTGCATTTCACCGTCTGAGCGCACCTTCTTCAGGAGTTCCAGACCGTCCATATTCGGCATGTTCCAGTCCGAGCACAGGAATTCAAATCCTCCGCCCTTCAGCTTCGAGAAAGCATGGGCGCCATCCTCCGCCTCTTCGATATTCTCGAAGCCGAGCTGCTTGAACAAGTTCCTGATTATCCTCCTCATCGTGGGAAAATCATCCACTATAAGTATCTTCATTTTATAGTTGTACATGGTCACCTGCCTTTGAAAATGTCTGTCTTAATATACCCTTTACAGCGGTCACTACCTGGTCTGCGGTCACGGGCTTAATCATATAACCGTTGGCGCCTGTCCTGAATGCCCGCTCCTTCTCCTCCGGATCGGATTCGGTCGTCACCATGTATACCGGAAGCTCCGAGTAATTCGGATCTGACCTCAGGGTCTTCAGAAATTCGATCCCATCCATATAAGGCATGTTGATATCCGAGAGAATCATGTTGATATCTCCCGCCGCGATTTTTTCGAGGGCATCAAGCCCATTCTCTGCAGTGACCACAATGAATCCCTTTGACTTCAGATACAGGCTGATCAATTTCCTTGTCGTCGGACAATCGTCCACCACCAGAATCTTCATGATTTATGCCCTCCTGTAGACAATAACTTTGTTGATAATTACAGGCTTGAATGCCCGTGTCACATTGTGAAGGCTTTCCGTGGAACCTGTAATGAGAAAACCTCCCGGTCTGAGACTGTTATATAAATGCGATACCACTTTCTGTTTCGCCTTATCATCGAAGTAAATCAGCACGTTCCTGCAAAAGATAATGTCGAAGTCGTACATGGATTTCATCTTCCTGTCATCCGTCAGATTAAGATTCATGAACCTGACAGAGTTTTTCACCTTCTGATCGAGTTCGAAAGACTGTCCGTTAGGCCTGAAGTACTTCTTAAGATAGGGTTCCGGGATGTTTCTCACAGAATAGGACGAATACACTCCTTTTCTGGCGGATGCTAGAACCCCTTCACTGATATCGGAGGCGTGGATGTCCAGATGAAGATCAGACTTCTTCTCCGTGCGGATAAGGGCCATCGTGTAAGGCTCTTCCCCGGTGGAGCAGGCCGCGGACCATATCTTGAAGCCGCCGATCTTCTTTGACGCCGCCAATTCAGGAATAACATAATTGAACAGGATATCGAACTGGAGCGGCTCCCTGAAGAAGAAGGTCTCGTTGGTTGTGACCAGATCAAACAGAGTCGACAGTTCATTCCCGTTGGAACCGTATCTTATGAGATACAGGTAATCCTCGAAATTGTTGAAGTTCTTCTCCTGTATCCTCCGCATCAGCTTATTCTCAATAAAGTACTTCTTGTTGTCAGGTATGAAAATGCCGCTCTTCTCGTATATGAAGTCTCTCAGTTGTCTGAATGTAGACTCTTGAAGCGTTATGTCCATTGTAGCTCCTGAAATCATTGCAGGGTCTCCACTCCATCTTCAAGCCATCTCATTCCGAAGACCAGCTGCTGCACCCTTTCTCTCACCGCCTCGTCCCGGTGTTCCAGAAGGGGCTTTAGGATACCGAATGCGTCCTCGGTTCCAAACTGCGCTATTGCGTCGATCGCAGAAAGGACCACAGGAATCTCCTCATCATTGAGCAGCGGCTTAAGAGAATTCACCGCATCGGCCTTGAGCAGACGACTCAGTGACTTTACCGCATAGACCCGCACCCACGGGTCCTCATCCTCAAGCGCGGATTTGATGTCCCCGTGCGGGCATTCCATCTCGCTCATGGCCGTTATTGCGGCCTTTCTGACCTCGGGCATTTCATCATGCAGCGCCTCATTGATCCTCTTGCAGGCCCGCTCTTCCCGCACCCGCCTGAGTCCTCCCAATGCTGCTATCCTGACCTGCGGATTTTCATCCCTCGAAA
>DATHCU010000052.1:0-7244 GCA_035319385.1 Thermodesulfovibrionales bacterium | reverse complement strand
CAATTCCTCAGACGCGTCCTGACCATGAAAATGAACATATAGAGGGAGATGCAGCACCCTCTCATTCAGTTCAACCATGCCGGTCCCGACCGATCCGAACTCACAAAGGATATGGGTCACATTGTGGTCCTTTACAAATCTGACTATTGACGCCTCGGCATTAGGGCTGTACCTCGCCCAGCCGCGTGTGTGAGGCACTTTCAGCACAGGGGCTTTCAGCCACGAGCCGTCAACCAGGCCACCGGTGATTACGACTGTGCGCCCCGGCAGCAGCCGCTCGATATGCTTCCGTATGAACGTCTCCGAAGCAGCGCCTACCTGCGGACAAACAATAGCCAGCACCGGCTCCGGCAAATTCTGTTCCTTCTTGCTCTGGATCAGTTCACTCTTATCGCTCATTTCGCATTCGCTCCTTCTCGCACCGCACCGGATGTCTCCGGACGAACGGCGCCCGCCTCCCTCCTGCACCCGGGGTTTCGAGCAGAAGTAGATATCTTCATCCCTGAAGACGGAATAGCGATTGATCTCCTCCAGTGAGAGGGTCTTCGCAAAGGGATCACACCGCACGGCAAAACCCTCTTCCTCCAGCCGGTCCTTATAATCAAGGCCATAATAGCGCACGTGGTCTTCCTGCCCGAATAGCCTCCTTCTCTCGGCCGGATCACTTATATGAACTCCCTCCATCGTCTTTTGCAGACCGGGCTTGAGCGGGACCTGGAGGATGGCCCAGCCGCCGGGCTTCAGGACCCTCAGGAGTTCTCTCATCGCCCTTCGGTCATCAGGGACGTGTTCCAAAACGTGGTAGCAGAGGATGGAGTCAAAGGTATCGTCCTGGAGATCAAGGCATGTGATATCCATCTTTCTCATTGCCACAGAAGAAAATTTATCTATGCTGAGATAGTCGACATTCGGCAGGCGCTTCATCTTTTCAGAAAGGATCATTGTCGGAGCTATATCGAGCAACTTCTTTTTGCCTGAAAACAGATCGGTCTTTGCCTTCAGATAAAGCCACAACAGGCGATGTCTTTCGAGAGAACCGCATGACGGGCACAGGGCATTATCCCTCTTTATAACGCCATACGGAAGGAATGAGTCAAAACTTCCGCCGCATATGGGACACTCAACTTCTGCCCGATGCTCAGAGTGTCCGGTCTTTTGTCCAACGGGTTTTGCGGCCGACCCGGCCAGACCACTGATCATGGCACTATTCTTCATCATATCGTCATAAGTAAGGGGCTCGTTCTTCATATCCGCCTCGACCAATTCCTTATAGAAAGGGTACAGCACTTCTATGAATTCGGTGCGCCGCTCAACACTCATGGGCCTCCTCTTCACCCAAAGTCCGATCATCTGGGCAAGACTCGCATCCCAGCCGCCCAGGGAAGTCAGTCGTATGTGATCGAATCCGGCCCTCTTCAGATGTCTCTCGAGCGAAAACGGGGTATAGCGGTATTCGTCCTGAGGCATATCATGCAAAGGCCACAGAAAAGGCACCGTGAAAAACAGATTGCCGCCGGGTTTCAGGACCCTCCCGATCTCTCTCAACACCCCCTCAATATCAGAGAGGTGTTCGAACAATTCGGTCGCAATCGCACAGTCCACGGAGCAGTCATCCATCGGTATTGTTCTGCCGTCCCAGAACAGATCAGGTCTTCGCTTCTGCTGATACTTCGGATTGTCGATATCCATTCCGACGTAGCGGGTTATTCCCGGATATTGCCCGGCTATCAACTGCCGGTAAGGCATCTCACCGCAGCCGATATCGAGCAGGATCCCCCGGGAGACTGAAAGAAATTCCTTCAGGGACTTCAGGATCGACGTCCTGACAAGATAATTGTCCATCGTGTCTTTCGAGAGCAAAGGATTCAGGAAAGGATGAAATTCCGTTTGCCTGTCGGAGTCCCCCGGATAAACGGCCGTCGCGGCCTTCAAACACCTGTTAAGGGAATCATTATCGGTAATAGCATTTGAAGACTGAAGCAGATTATGAATCAGATGACTCGCATCATACACGTTTTTCACGCCGAAAGAGAGCGTGTCTATGTTGGCGGATCCGCTCTTCACGTCAAAGAATGTTCTTCCCCTCACCATTGGGGCGTTCTCAACATATGGCAGTTTCCTGATGAGTTCTTCGGCCATATCTTCCAGTCCGTTTAAACGAGCCACGCACCGGGTATTTTCTATGACAACATCATACTGGTATCTGGACTTCCATCTCCCCCCGTGCAGACTCCTGACAGACTGCCTGATCACATTTTCAATATTTACGGAAGGGACCCTCGGATTCTTCTCACGCGCATATATGAACTGATCGGCAATGAGAATCGGCCTCGACAGCACACTCGGGTATCTTCTCTCCACAGGCATCAGCGAAGAATGAAACGGGATCGGGTGTTCTGCAAAGAACTGCTCGGCGGCTGAGTTAAGGGCCCCCGGCAGGGTCGCCGAGATGCCGGTGCTGCTGCGTGACATGCCGTTGATGCATATGGGCCTGTGCAGCTTCACATACGAGTCCACTTCCGCAGCCGTGATAACAGCGGAATACATGTCAGGACAGCACGACCTCAGGAAAGCGCCGTCGCGCCGCCTTATCCTCCTGATGAGGTCAACACTGACGCATCCGTGATATATCGTCGGAAGATTGAGGAAGAACGGATGATAATACTCAAGATTCCGTGCTATATCGTTCAGGATTACCCCCGAATCTATGCATTCATAGCCTTCTCTCAAGGAAACCTGAGTGAGCATTCCCTTTGCGTGGTCTTCGGGATGTTCGGGCCAGCAATATACGATATTCGGGGGCCGCACAGCCTCGGCACCCGTCTGTTCGAGAACGTCTCCGAGAAACTGCAGTGAATTCAGCACCAGACCGTCATCGTCACCTATAACAATCGCATACCCTTCCTCAAGGTGTTCGAGGGCGAATTCCCAGTTATGAGACATTGATACGCGGCGCGGCGTCCTGATATACCGGACCCTGTTATCTCCAAACGATCTGACAACTTCTTCGGTGTTGTCCGAACTGCAGTTGTCCGAAACCCATATCTGACAGCTCTCGTAATCCTGCTGAAGACACGTCTTCAGAGTCCAGTAGAGTGTATCAGCCCTCTCCCGGGTTGGAATGACTATATTTATTAAGGGCATATTACCTCCTTAAAGTTGTCGCAGACAAACCCGACCTGTTCTCTCGTCAGTTTCATGCCCGAGGGCAGATTGATCCCGCAGGGACTGATCCGGTAGCTAACCAGGTTCACCCCGCGCGCCCTGACTGCCTGATCCGAGTCCCGATAAGCGGGGAGAGAACTCAGGGGATGGAAGAACGGCCTGCAATCTATCTTCCTTTCAGCCATCTTTCCGATAATGTCCTCCTTCATCATGTCCAATTCCCCATCCGTTATCGCCGTTACCATCCAGAATGAATTCTTCGTTCCGGGCGGTTCGCTGTTCAGTCGAATCCCGCCAAATCCGGACAACTCCGACTGATACCAGGAGAATATCTCCCTCTTGCGCTGAATCAGTTCATCGATACGCCCGATCTGGGCATATCCGAGCGCAGCCTGCATGCTGCTCATCTTGTATTTATATGCGACCTCGGAATTGCAGAAGGACGTGTCACCGGGTCTCCGGCCATGGTCTCTCAGGAAGAGCACCCTCTCATAAATTTTTTTGTCGTCGGTCAGAAGCATGCCGCCTTCGCCCGTGGTAAGAGTCTTCGAGCCGTGAAAACTGAAGACGCTCACATCTCCGAAACCGCCCGCCTTTCTTCCCAGATATTCAGAGCCAATCGCCTCTGCAGCATCCTCGATTACAGAGACCCCGTGTCTGTCCGCGATCTTCTGAATCCGGTCCATTTCGGGCATACCTCCATAAAGATCCACGGGAATGACCGCTCTCGTCCTGGAAGTAATGAGTCCTTCGAAGGACTCTGCAGAGAGGCACCATGTCTCCTCTTCGATATCGGCGAACACGGGAATCGCTCCTACATAAGTTATTGGCGCGGCGCTCGCTATCCATGTTACATCCGGGACTATCACTTCATCTCCGGGGCCTATGCCCAGCGAAAGCAGCGCGAGGTGAATCGCCGACGTGCAGGAGGGCAGAGCCACCGCATAACGCCTGCCCGTATATGCCGCAAACGACCTCTCAAACCTTTCGTGATAGACATTGGCGTTTTCGTACCAGGCATTCGTCACGGCATCGGTGACGCATTCTATCTCTCTCCCGGTTATCCAGGGACCTGCAACAGGTATGCTTTCAAGGCTCAGTTCTTCACGCACTTGAGGAACCCTCCATAACACGCCGAAACGAGAAGCCTTTCGTCGATCTCGCTGTCTATCACAAAACGGCGGTTTCTTTGCATAAATTCACTGACCGCCGTTCTGGGGCTGTTTCCACTCTTCCAGGGCCTGTCAGGGAAGAAATCATCAGGCATGTCTTCTATCGAGGTATCGAAGACCACGACATACCCTTCCTTCCTGACAAGGGGTGAATAAAGATCAAGCTCTTTCAGAACGTGTTCATGAGTGTGGGAAGAGTCGAGACACACAAGAATCCTATGTTTTTCGTGAGCCTTCTTTCTCACCTTGCGGACAATCTTCTCATCCGTGGAAGAACCCTGAATAAGGGTAATCCTCCTGTACATCGGATGGCGTCTGATCCTGTCCATATTATGTTTTCTTATGTCTATGTCTATTCCTATAACTTCGCCTCTCCCCCCTATCAGTTCGAGCATCGACGCGTAGAAGACAGCAGATCCACCGTGAGCCACGCCGGTCTCTATAATAAGGTCCGGCTTCATCCTGTAAATGATCTCCTGCATCGCGATTATGTCCTGGGGAAACTGGATTATCCTCATCCCCATCCAGCTGAACCTGTACGAATAATTGTGAGTATTCGCCGCGATCAGCCACGCCAGGGAAAGAGGTCTTATTGCTTTATCCATATGATGATAAATCCCCTCCTCATCTATTTTGTCTTGGGTGAAAAATGAAGCGCCGCCTTGTAGACATATCTGTTTTTCAGAACGTCGACATACTCTTTGATCAGAGAACCCAGGAAGACCAGGCTCAGGACAACCGGCTTTCTTCGAAACAGCCTGTATTTGTGGACATACCTTGCGACTTTCCTCAGCCTCGGGCCTTTGAGCGAGAGAGAATGAAGCATCGCGTACCAGTTTGCAACGTATCTCGGCAAAGGGAAAGGCTTTGCTTCCTCAGCCATCCGGCTCAGGGGACTTCCCGGGAACAGCTGCAGCTTGTAGATGAAGGCATTGGCAAAGGGCAGACTGTATGTAAATTCCAGGGATTCCCTCAGGTTGTCCTCAGTCTCAAACGGATTTCTATAAATGAAATGATAGGAAAACTGGATGTTCAGATCCGACAGGGTTTTCGAGAACTTTATTATCTTCTCCTTAGGAAGCATTCGCCGGTAGACATTCTTTAGTATGTCCTCGGCGCCGGACTGGATCCCCACCATGGTAACGTTCAGCCCCGCATCCCTGAGCGCCCTGATCGTATCCACGCTGTGAAATTCCGGTCTTACGAAACCGAAGAAAGGGAGGCCTATCTCGGCTTCGTATCTCTCCAGGAATCCCTTCACCCACCGCGGGTCTATCGGGAAGACTTCGTCTTTGAACCGGATAAACTCTGCTCCTCTCTCCTTCGCCAGCCTCACCTCGTTAAGGACTGTATCGAGACTCCTCAGCCGGTATTTGCTGCACTGCTGGTTCGTGTATTCTTTATAGATCTCCCGGTACTTGCTTGACATGCAGTAAGTGCAATTCATGGGGCAGCCTCTTCCAGCAAAACAGTCATAGACCTTTTTGTTGTAGAACTCACTCCCATGGCTCATCTTCTCCCCATCGATCAGATATTTGTTGTCCGTCGAAAAATCGGGATAGGGAAGCGCTTCAAGCTCCTTGCCCGTGAAGGGCGGGGACACCTCGTTTCTTATCAGAGAGCCCCTTCTATATATCAGGTTCGGCACATGATCGAAATTGCTGCCCCTCACCAGGGCGTCGCAAATTCCCCTTATAGCGCTCTCCCCCTCTCCGAAGCATACGTAGTCGCAGAACTCCAGAAACTTTTCAGGTTCGAGGGACGGTCCCCAGCCGCCGCCGACGACGGGTATATGCGGGAATTCTTTTCTGATCTTTCCGAATATCTCCTTGCAAAAGGGATAGGCAAATGATCTTGTGCTCAGACATATGACCCCCGGCGAGACGTCCCTTATCGTATCGATCAGTATTTCTATGTCCTTATCAGTATATGGATCGATCGCATAGAATGATCCCCGGAGAAGCCCGTTGTAATAATACTGATACGTGTCATATCTGTCCTTGTTTGTCCATATCGGCATGTAGGACTTCTCGCTCTTGAACAGCACCATATGGGACTCCAGACCCGATTGCTTCGCTAATGACGAGAGAATCCTCATGCCGTAGCAGATCATGTCGTAAAGAGTAATAAAAAGTATCTTCTTCATTCCTTCTCCTAACTACTTTTTACCGAATATTACATAATAGGCGTCGGGCTTGTTGTCGCAGGTATCCAGAAGATACTCTCCGACATGCACTTCCGCAAATTTGTGAAAATAGTCTCTTATCTCTTCCTCGCAGCTGAATACGTGATACCGGAGGCCCGCCCTCTCGCCCTCGGCGAATCCCTCACCGATAACGAGACAGTTGCCGGATGTGAAGGATGTGTGTTCATCCACCACAAAGTAGTGCTTCTTGTTGATGGTTGTGAACAGGAAATGTCCGCCTGTCTTCATAGTGCGGAATATCTCGCCCACCATAGCACCCATATCGTCATGACCGATATTGAAGTGCAGGGACTCCAGACCGATAACCGCATCAAAGCTGTTATCTCCATAAGGGAGCTCGGGCGGAGAGAATAGCCCCAGAGAGATCCGGGATATGTCAAGTCTCCTTGATTCAGCCGTGTTCAGTATCTGATCAAAACATTCGTCAGTAACGTCTATCCCCCAATACTCGAAGCCTTCGCTGATAAAGAGCGTCATGTCAGGCGCGGTCCCGCACCCTATGTCGAGGACCTTCCGGTGTTCAAGAAACCTTGTATCGGGATGCACGTTCTTGAAATACCAGCTCACAACATAGGAATGAGGATAGTGGTTTCTCGGGCCGCCCTTCGAGAATATCTCACGCCACTTCCCTGCATTGCCTTTCATTAAAGAACCTTGTTGCATATCCGTAATTCTCTCCCTGTCAGGCCGTGGTATCATTT
>DATHCU010000051.1:0-3476 GCA_035319385.1 Thermodesulfovibrionales bacterium | reverse complement strand
GGTTCTCCTCGGGACTATATGGACATGCACCTCACCATAGAGGAAGGAATGCACGTCGAACGGGATGTGATTCTGGGAAGGCTGGTCGAGATGCAGTATGCCCGCTCCGATGTCGAATTCAAGAGGGGCTTCTTTCGTGTGCGAGGAGACGTTGTAGAGGTACAACCTTCCTTCACCCTTGACAAGGCCATCCGCATTGAGTTTTTTGGCGATGACATTGACGCCCTGCATGAGTTCGACCCTCTCACCGGCCGAAAGCTCAGAAGGCTGGACAAGGTCTCTATCTTTCCCAACAGCCATTGGATAACGACCAGGGAGAAGATCGAGCCCGCTTTGAAGAGCATCGAAAAAGAGATGCATGAACGCATTGAGTATTTTCTGAGACAGGGCAAACCACTGGAGGCAGGCAGGATCGAACAGAGGACGAGGTTCGACATGGAGATGCTTAATGAATTCGGCTACTGCCACGGGATTGAAAATTACTCGCGTCATCTCAGCGGGCGTGCACCCGGTGAACCACCCTACACGTTGATAGACTATTTCCCCGAAGATTTTCTGGTATTTATAGACGAGTCGCACGCGACAGTCCCTCAAATCGGCGGGATGTATGAGGGAGATCGGTCAAGAAAGCAGACCCTTATCGAATACGGGTTCAGACTCCCCTCGGCGCTTGACAACAGGCCGCTGAGATTTGCCGAATTTGAGCACCGGGTCTCCCAGGCTATATATATATCCGCAACGCCCGGCCCTTATGAAATCGAGAAATCCGGGGGGCACATAGTCGAACAGATAATCAGACCGACGGGTCTTATCGACCCGGGGCTTGTTGTCAGGCCTGTCTCGGGACAGGTGGATGATCTCATGGGAGAGATCAGAAAACGCGCTGAGAGAGGCGAGCGCGTGCTTGTCACGACATTGACCAAAAAGATGGCCGAAGATCTTACCGACCATTATCTTTCCCTGAATGTCAGAGCCCGGTATCTGCACTCTGACATCAAGACAATTGAAAGGATCGAGATCCTGAGAGACCTGAGAGAGGGCAAATTTGACGTTCTCATAGGCGTGAACCTGCTGCGGGAGGGACTCGACCTGCCCGAAGTCTCACTCGTCGCGATCCTGGATGCGGATAAGGAAGGATTTCTGAGATCGGAACGTTCGCTGATCCAGACCGCAGGTCGCGCCGCAAGGAATGTCAACGGTGAAGTGATCCTTTATGCGGATACGGAGACCGGCTCCATGCAGCGGGCGATCAAGGAAACCGAGAGAAGGAGGAAGATACAGTCCGATTACAACAGGAAGACGGGCATAACCCCGGAAACGATAAGATCCAGCATAAAGGATGTCCTCAGTTCAATCTACGAGTCGGACTACTGGACCGTGCCCATTGCCGCAGAGAAAGAAACCGGATACGGATACGACGAAGAGACCTTGAGAAGACTCGAGACCCAGATGAAAGAGGCGGCCAGGAAACTGGAATTTGAAGAGGCGGCCAGAATAAGGGACAAGATAAAGGAGATCAAGAACAAGATGCTGACGACCGGTATCAGCGGCAGATGAGGGTCCTCCTTATAAACCCCAACAGGTATCAGTCCCCTCCTGTCCCTCCGATCGGACTGGAATACGTTGCCGCCTCTCTGGAGGAAAGAGGGCACACCGTAAGCATCCTCGATCTCTGTTTTTCCGACAGTGCGCCTAAGGCCTTAGATGAAGCAGTCAAAATCCTGAATCCGGACATAACCGGGCTGACAGTGAGGAACGTGGATTCAGCGTTATTTCATACGAATGAGTTCTTTCTCGACGGCATCAGGGATATCATCGCTCATATTAAAGCCGTGCACGGGTTGAAGACCTTAATCGGCGGTGCGGGCATTATGGCAAATCCTGAGGGGATACTTTCCTATTTAGACGCAGACTTTGCTGTTGCGGGCCCGGGTGAAGATACCGTTCATGACATCCTTGGAAGTCTCGAACGGCATGATGAAAAGAAGATATATTACGGGCGATACAGGGAGGGGAGGTCTTTCCCCGGGCGAAGCTTCCTTATTGACTACAGGGAATATGTTAACAATGGTGGCATAGCAGGCTTTGAAACTCACAAGGGCTGCAGTTCATCATGTCCCTATTGCCTGGAAGCAAATTCGAGGGTGAGCTTCAAGAACCCGGCTGATGTTGTAGAAGAAATCAGGAGTTTCGTCGGCAGGGGGTTCTCTCATTTTCACCTGTGTGATTCCGAATTCAATGAATGCCTGGAATACTCGACAGATTTCTGCTCTGCCCTGAAAAAGGAATCACTCGGGATAAAGTGGGCGGCATACATGAAACCGACAAATTTCAGCAAGAAACTCTTTCAGTTGATGAAGGAGACCGGGGTATATCTGATCACCTTGTCGGTCGATTCGTGGAAGAAATGCGACCTATATTGGGCGGATATCCAAAAGTTCATTTTTGGGGCCAGATCAAGCGGCATCAAGGTCGCTGTAGACTTTTTGACGGGCTTCCCACATGAGACCGTCGCGGATGTCAGGCAATGTCTTGATACTCTGAGGAGACCCATGCCCGACAGTATAGGAGTGAACACCTACATAAGATTATTTAAGGGGATGCCGATCACGCGAATGATTGTCAAAGATGCTGACCTCAGTTCCAGGCTCATAGGAAACACTGACGACCCGACATTCGTGAAACCTGTCTTTTATAACCATATAGACACAGATATGCTCTTGCATATTATTGACGGTGATTCCACAATCCGAATCGAAGGACCTGAAAAAAGGGTCAACTACTCCAGGATTGATGGACCTTAACAGCTTGTAAAATTTAATTTCTTCGTCGATCGAAGCCCCCGCGTCAAGGTCCAGCTAATCTCTTTTCCTCTGGTATATCATTTGCTTGAAATATTATAATAATGCGCACCATGGATGCATACACCACCGGAACAGACGAAGAGAAGGCCGGGAATACAAAGCGGCTCCTCGGGCAGTTGCTGGAGAAGAGCGGTTTTGTGAGTCCTGTGGAGCTCGAAACCGCCCTGGCAACCCAGAATAAGACAAATGCATTACTGGGGGAGACGCTGCTGCAGATGGGAGTCTTGGATCCGTCGGATCTTAAGATAATCCTTTCTCTAAACAAGAATGTCTCCACAATTGAGGATGCCCTGAAGCTGGCAGCAGGGGTCCGCAGCAGCCTGGGCGAGCTTCTGCTCCAGGCCAGACATATTACTCCCCTTCAGCTTGATATCGCTCTCCGGGAACATGAAAGGACCGGCGCAAAACTAGGCCGGGTCTTTGTTCGTCACGGGCTGGTCACGGAATCAGAACTCGATACGATGCTCAGGTTCCAGAAGAATCAGGAGACCGGTTCCGGTTCTCATCACTGCCTCAGGCTCGGAGAACTCCTGCTTTCAACAGGGCAGATAACAGAATCGCAGCTGCTGGATTCTCTCGAACATCAGAAGGGCACGGGAGATAAACTGGGTG
>DATHCU010000050.1:0-8263 GCA_035319385.1 Thermodesulfovibrionales bacterium | reverse complement strand
CTATTCTCGTAAAGAGATAGGGCACAGTCGCCACAAGATCAATATTCTCCCTCACCCCCGCTGTAAGCGTAGCGGCAAGCTGAGTCTCGGTATTCCCGTTGTCATTCGAGTATTCGGTGTTCAGTTCGAGGTTGAACTTCCCGGTGCCGGTCGTCCCGGCATCATCGGAGATAAGGGGATGCATTGCGTAGGCGTTAGAAGACAAGCACAGGCTGAAAAGCAGGAGGCAGAGAGTGAAGAACTTGCTGACAGAGGCACTGATCTTTGCAACAAACCGCTCCAGAATCATTTTCTTGCCCTTCCCGCGGCAAAAAAAAGCCGCGAAAGCGTTCTTGACCTGCTGGTCATTGTTTCGGCCTTCGTGGCGTCGTTACGTCTATAACGTATCACTCTGATACACCGAATGTCAAGCTATTTCGGCGTTATCTTCTCAGTTCTCCTCCTGTCTTTTCAGCAATAAAGGTGACCAGCGACGAATGGACGGACTCTATCTCTTCATCGGTCAGAGTCCTCTCTTTTGAACGGTAGATGATATTGAACGCGAGACTCTTTTTCCCTTTAGGAATATTTCCCCCCCTGAAGCTGTCGAACACGGAGACTCCCTCGATCAGCTCGGTCGGGAAAGAATGGACTATCTCGCTTATATTTGCTGATGGAATTGACTCATCGACTATTAGGGCAATATCCCGCTCGACCGCAGGGAATTTCGGGATGGACGCGTACTGCATCGAGTCGGAGACCATCGACAAAAGCAGGTCGAGGTTCATTTCGAAGACGACGATATCCGGCTTCTGCTTCTTGAGGTCCAGCTTCTCAACTATCCCGGGGCTCACCACGCCGATATAGCCTACGCGTTTTCTGGATATATAGATATCAGCCGACTGTCCCGCGTGCAGAAAGGGTTCACCTGACAGAACAAAGGAATAACCGCCGATCTTCAACTCCTCAAAGAGCGCCTCGACAGCGCCTTTGACAATATAAAATCCGGGCGCGTCCTCCCTCCAGAGGGCGGGCAACTTTTCTTTGTAAAGAATGCCTCCCACTCTAAGCTCTTCCAGCGGGAGAGAGTTCCCGATATCCTCGAATATCCTGGCCAACTCAAAGATGCCGATATCCTTCATGCCTCTGTCGAGATTGTATTTCAGATTATTGATAAGGGCAGGGACCAGACATGTCCTCAGCAGGCCCTCTTCCTGATTAAGCGGGTTACTGACGGCAATAGCATTTCTCCTTCTGTCCGCATCCGGGATGCCGATCATGTCAAGACCCGCAGAACTCATGAAACTGAAATTAATGACCTCCGTAAGACCCGCCTTTCTCATGGCCTCACGCACTATCCGGATATTCTTCGTCCTTCTTTTCAGACGGCCTGAAGGAAGGGGCGTCTTTGGATTGGTTATCGGAATATTGTTATACCCGTAAATCCTGGCGACCTCTTCCGCCACGTCGCTGTCACGTTTGACATCCCGTCGGTAAGGCGGGGGCAACACGGTGAAGGTGTCTCCACTATCTTTGGCCCTCAGCCCCAGGAGACCCAGGATTTCCAGGATTTCTTCCTTTGAGAGCTTTATTCCCAGAAATCTGTTGATCCTCTCGTATGCACCGTCGACAGGCTCGGGAACGTATTTCACAGGATAGACGTCGATAATATTGTGAATGGTGCCGCCGGCAGTCTCCCTGATAAGCAGGGCAGCTCTGTTCAGGGCTTTCTCAAGGAACTCGATGTCAGTGCCCCTCTCGAATCTGTAAGAGGATTCGCTCGCAAGACCGAGTCTCTTGGCTGTCTTTCGGATAGACGCCGGATCGAAATAGGCGCTCTCGAGGAAGACGTCAACAGTCCTTTCAGTAACCTCTGTGTTGGCGCCTCCCATAACCCCCGCCACAGCGACCGGACGGTCTGAGTCCCAGATCAAGAGTGACTCGGGAGAGATTTCACGTTCCGACCCATCAAGGGTCTTCACGACCGTATCTGCCTCAGCTTTCAAGCCCAAGGCATCGGCGTTTGTCTTAAACGCAGGAGCAGTGGCGACAATAATCTTTCGGCCTTTCAGCAGATCGGCGTCAAAGGCATGCAGAGGGTGACCGAATTCGAGGAGGACATAGTTGGTCACGTCCACTACATTATTAATCGACCTTATGCCGCATTTTTCGAGCCGGGTCTTCATCCATCCCGGCGAATCGGCTATCTTCACCCCCGTAATCACCCTTCCGGTATATCTGTTGCAAAGGTCGGGGTTCAGGATCTCCACAGAGAAGTCCGAGACAGGCTCTCCGCCTTGAATCTCATGCGGCGGCAGCGACAGAGGAGTCTTAAATGCAGCGGACAATTCCCTCGCTATGCCTGTCATGCTAAGACAGTCCGGCCTGTTCGGAGTTACGTTCACCTCAAAGACAACATCTCCTTCAACCGTCTCTTCCCCCTCAACCTCAAGACCGATCATGGTGAGTTTCTCGGAAACTTCCCGAGGAGAAGCGGAGACACTAACCAGCTCTTTTAACCATTCATACGTCGCACGCATAGCGTTTATTATAGCTTCGGGGAATCGGGATTGACAAGGGACTTGTTTCAGGTCTTCCTCAATCGCCCCCTAACAACCCCTTCCATTTGAGAGGACCTCGCCGGGACTCACCCGTAAACTTGTGGCCCACGTCAAGATTATTGTTGACAGGTCATATATAACTCCCTATAATGCTTATTAATTAAGTGGTTATTTTATAAGGGACAAGGTCTGCCGCTGGACGAAATATCTTCAATATCAAGAAAGGAGTACGTTTATGAAGGTGCTGTCTTTAAAAAGTCTTGCAATGCTATTTTCTGTACTGTTGCTGAGTTTTGTTTTTGGCTGTTCAACTTTCCAGTATGCTCCCAAGAAGAATTACATCTTCTATCACAAGGAACTGCCGCAGGCTGAACAGGCTGTGGAGATTGCGGCGATTGCAGGAAAGGACAAGCAGTGTCCGGATGAGTTCAATGAGGCAAAGGCGCTCATGGAGAAGGCTTATGAAGTATACTGGGCCTGCAGAACTCAGGAGGCCATTGCGATGGCTAAAGATGCTCGCTCGAAGGCGTTGGCCCTTTGTCCGCCACCGCCCACGTGTGAGCTCACGGCGTCTCCAAGGGAAGTCGAACTGGAGCAATCATCAACCCTTACGCTGAAGCCGTCGGGAAAGGTGAAAACCGCAGTCCTTGACGGAACAGCAGTATCTGCGGCCGGCGGCACAAAGGTTGTCACCCCTCCGAACACAATGCCTTACCTGGCCCACGTTGCAGGCCCTGGTGGTTCCGGAACGTGCAGCGCGTCCGTTTCCGTAATCATACCGCCCGCTCCATCTTGTGAAATATCAGCGGAGCCGGCAGAGATCGAGCAGGGTCAGTCTTCCACTCTCGCGTTGAAGGCGACAGGAAGAGTCAAGTCTTCTGTGCTTGATGGAACATCCGTTGCCCCGACGGGCGGTACAAAGACAGTCAGCCCCTCATACACAACGTCTTACCTCGCGCAGTGTTCAGGACCGGGCGGCTCAACCGTCAGGAGCACCACAGTCACAGTTACACCTCCCCCGCCGCCCGGATGCGAGTTGTCCGCTGATCCAAGGGAGATCAAACAGGGAGAGTCCGCCACCCTTGCACTAAAGGCAACAGGGAAAGTCACATCATCGATACTTGATGCTACACCTGTAGCGCCCTCGGGAGGGACAAAGACTGTTACTCCTTCTGATTCTACCGTGTACGTAGGACAGTGTTCAGGGCCTGGCGGGTCATCAATAAGTACAACGACTGTCTCCGTTATCCTTCCCCCCGCCCCCACCTGCGAACTGAACGCAGAGCCGGAAGAGGTTGCTGAAGGACAGGCCGCTACCCTGACGTTGAAGACAACAGGCAGTATCAAATCCGCGGTCCTTGACGGTACGCAGGTTGCTCCGACGGGCGCGACAAAGACCGTGACTCCAAAAGTTTCTACGTTATATAATGCTCAGATTAGCGGTCCCGGCGGTTCGTCCATGTGTACAGCAACTGTACTTGTTTCGCCTCCGCCGCCCCCGGCCGTTGATCTGACGGCTTCACCCAAGCAGATCGAACTCGGGCAGTCTTCTTCTCTTACGATGAAGACCGGAGGGAAGGTTACTTCAGCTGTCCTCGACGGAATAGCGACTGCACCGTCGGGCGGCACGAAATCCGTCAGCCCGGACAATACGACCACGTACTTTGCGCGTGCCTCAGGCCCGGGGGGTGCGGCAATGAGCAGCGCCACTGTCACGGTAATGCAGCCGGCAGCGCCTGGGTGCGCGCTCACGGCAGAACCTAAGGAAATAGAACCCGGGCGGTCCTCAACTCTTACGCTCAAGACTTCGGGGAAGGTGAAATCCGCAGTTCTCGATGGTACTGCGACCGCTGCTGAGGGTGGCACGAAATCCGTCAGCCCGAAGACAACAACCCCATATATCGCGCAGGTTTCTGGTCCCGGCGGTTCCACGATGTGTACAGCAACGGTCTCGGTTACGCCCCCGCCTCCCCCGCCGGCTCCAACCGTCCTTGACAGGATGATCATCCACGTTAATTTTGCCTTCAATAAGGCGAATATAACAAAGAGGGACAGGGCGGAATTGCAGCGAGCCATTAATTTCGTCAGCAAGTATCCCGGGGCGCAGATTACGGTTGAAGGACACACTGACGATATAGGTACTGAAGAATACAACCAGCGCCTTTCCGAAGCAAGGGCCGCAGCTGTAAAGGAATATCTTGTTAAGGAAGGCGGAATTGACGGGTCAAAGATATCAACTGTAGGTTATGGCGAATTAAAGCCCGTGGCTTTAAACGACACTCCGGAAGGAAGGGCCGCTAACAGAAGGGCGGAAATACTGATAATGTCTAAGTAGACTTTTTGATCCGAAAAGTGCTTTGAAATTTGGGCCTTTCGGGGTAAGACGCACTCACCCCGAAAGGCCTTTTTGCATTCGCGGGAGCCGTCAGCCAGATCCGCCTTTCTCCACAATTCCTCAACATCCTCTTCACAGGAAAAAGCTTTTAAAATCAGCATATTATACAAATCATATTTTTCCCTTGACATGCACTATATATTGTGGTTTAATGTCTTACAATGATTTTAAAAATACAACTTGTAGACTAACGGGGGAGGTCAAAAACAGATGGAATCCTGCAAGGGCTTTAAAGACTGGCTTGAGTGTCTGAATTGTCCTTATTTATGCACTGCCGCATGCCCTCTCGAGGGAGAAAATGTGGTGGAAAAGATGAGGAAACAGATTCACCCTTTGTCCGTCTCCATTGCAGCTGAAGACAACCCGTCAATAGGTTAATCCAATCTCACGTGGGCAGTGAACCGATCGAGCAAGGCAGGAAGTTATAATAATTGTATAGACACACAAAAGAAGGGGGAGAGATGGAAGCAGTAAAAAGTCTTAATTTGTCCAAGAATGCGATAAAGGTCCTTGAGAAGAGATACCTCAAGAAAAATGAGGACGGACAAATAGTAGAAACACCCGAAGACCTTTTCAGGAGAGTCGCCAGGAGTCTGGCTGCCTCGGATTCACAATATGGTGAGTCGTTTGAGGATGTGGCCAGGCTGGAAAAAGACTTCTACCGGATGCTCACCTCTCTGGCATTTCTGCCTAACAGCCCTACCCTTATGAATGCCGGGAGAAGGCTGGGCCAGTTGAGCGCCTGCTTCGTCCTGCCCGTGAGTGATTCGATGGAGTCCATCTTTGATGCGGTAAAGCATACTGCCATTATCCACAAATCAGGCGGCGGAACGGGTTTCAGTTTTTCGAGGCTGAGACCGAACGGGGATATCGTTGGTTCGACAAAAGGCATATCCTCCGGACCGGTGTCTTTCATGACCGTTTTTGACACGGCAACTGAGGCGGTCAAGCAGGGCGGCACCAGAAGAGGTGCCAACATGGGCATACTCAGGGTTGACCATCCCGATATCCTCAGATTCATTACCTGTAAGGATGATAACACCAAGTTCAATAACTTCAACATCTCCATCGCTATCACCGATGAATTCATGCGTGCCGTCGAGGAAGATAAGACCTTCGACCTCGTTAACCCACGGACTAAGAAGGTGACCAGTTCTCTGAAGGCGAGAGACGTCTTTAATCTGATCGTTGAGCACGCATGGAAGAACGGCGAGCCCGGCATCGTGTTTATAGACAGGGTGAACGTGTCCAATCCTACACCACAGATCGGAAAGATAGAGTCCACCAACCCATGTGGAGAGCAGCCTCTGCTCCCGTATGAATCCTGCAACCTCGGTTCGATCAATCTTGCAAAGATGGTGAAGGAAGTGCCCGGTTCAGGGCCGGCGGCGCCACGCTATGAAGTCGACTGGGACAAACTACAGGACACAACACGCAAGGCAGTGCACTTCCTTGACAATGTGATAGACATAAATAAATATCCCCTCCCGAAGATAGAAGAAGTGACAAAGGCCAACAGAAAGATAGGCCTCGGCGTAATGGGCTGGGCCGATATGCTTATTCAGCTGGGCATCCCCTATAATTCCGACAAGGCCGCCTCCCTCGCTGAAGATGTGATGGGATTCATCCAGAAGGAAGGCAAGAGCGCATCGGCCGCCCTCGCAGAAAAGCGCGGTGTTTTCCCGAATTATGAAGGAAGCATCTTCGACGGGAAGGTCAGGCTGAGGAACGCCACGGTGACAACGATCGCGCCGACCGGCACACTATCGATCATCTCCGCCTGTTCTTCTGGCATCGAACCTCTGTTCGCCGTCTCTTTTGTAAGGACGGTAATGGAGGGCACCAAACTTATCGAGATCAATCCCTATTTTGAAAAGGCCGCAAAAGAACGCGGCTTCTGGACAAGGGATCTGATGGAGAGGATAGCGGACAGGGGATCTGTGCAGGACTTCGATGAAATTCCTGCTGACGTTAAAGCCGTCTTTGTTACCGCCCATGACATAACTCCTGAGGAGCACATAAGGATGCAGGCTGCCTTCCAGAAATATGTGGACAACGCGGTCTCTAAGACCGTAAATTTCCCTCACAAGGCCACGCCGAAAGATGTGGAGGAAGTCTATCTCCTCGCGTACAAGCTCAACTGCAAAGGGGTTACCGTGTACCGAGACGGTTCAAGAGATCAACAGGTCCTGAGCACGGGCAAGAAAGCGGAAAAGAGTGAGGCTGCAGAGGCAAAGCAAAAGATCGTGCCGCGCAAGAGACCTGACGTTATAAAGGGTTCGACAAGGTTCATGAAGACCGGATGCGGTAATGTTTATGTCACCATCAACGAGGACGAGAACGGTCATCTTTTCGAACTATTCACCTCCATGGGAAAGGCAGGCGGCTGCGCTGCAAGCCAGTCGGAGGCCATTGGAAGGCTTGTCTCCCTTGCATTCAGATCGAACATAGCCCCCGAAGAAGTCATAATGCAGCTGAAGGGCATCTCCTGTCATTCACCGACGTGGCATGACGGCGGCAGGATACTCTCCTGCTCGGATGCTATCGCAAGGGCTTTGGAAAAATACAATTCAAAAGGTACAAAAGGCAACGGGGACAGCAATAAAGTAGTCCTGCTGATGGGCGCCTGCCCTGAATGCGGCGGTGCCGTCGAACACGAAGGAGGCTGCGCAGTCTGCCATAACTGCGGGTTCACAAAGTGCGGCTAACGCCTCGCAGGATCAGAGGGCGACATAGATAGGATCGTCCACTATTTCAGGGAGCGGGCTGAAGTAGCGGCCATCTATCTCTTCGGCAGCTCCGCAAAGAACAGGCCTATCAAGCACAGCGATATCGACATCGCTGTGCTTATAGACGAGCCGGAGTCAGTGAAGAAATACCTTGAGTGCCTCAGAAAAGAACTGTGAGGCGTCGCCCCGATCTTCTCCGAGCCCGGTCGATATCGTAATCCGGAACGCCGCCCCTCCGTTCCTGAAATATCAGGGCTTAAAAAGGGGCCGGCCACTCTTTGGCGGGAAAAGAAAGCTCAGGGTGAAGTTGACAAAAAAGGCTGTCACCGATCCAGCCGTAGCAGAATAGCCGGTATTTAGTTTTCTCGAAGTTGGCTGCCACCTCCCCTGATTTACTGGTCATATTGTCGAAAAGGATACTATCACGGTCATTACAAATTATCCTTTGAGTAAAGGAAGGGGAAATTGCTTTAGCGCCCTCAGAATCTGGTTTCCTTTTCCCAAGCCGCGGCCAGTTCCCTTCCGCCGCCCTACAGACGGAACCTGTCGACGGATGTTCTGAGGCCTTCGGCCAGGGTCAGCAGCCGCTCCGCTGATTC
>DATHCU010000049.1:0-2607 GCA_035319385.1 Thermodesulfovibrionales bacterium | reverse complement strand
TGCAGGAGGTTCAAAAACAATTGAGTTCTCCAAACCCCTTTTCTGTCTTACACAGCCTGCACGGAGCTGATTTCGGGTATTTCCTTCTTAAGATAGACTTCGACCCAATTCTTCAGTGTCAGGGTCGACATGGGACAACTGCCGCAGGCTCCCTTCAACTTCACATATACAACTTTGTCTTTTATTTCAACAAGTTCGATATCGCCGCCATCACGACGGAGACCCTCCCTCACTTTTTCCAAAACTTTTTCTACATCCTCTCTAACCATTTCGCCTCCACTTTTTTTTATTAATAATAATAAAATAGACAATTATATTCAAGTTTTTATTCATAATAAGTCCCTATTGCCGGATTTCTTAAGGCTACATGATAGGAACTCTTGAGAAAGCAGGACGGTCTCTGACCTGTCCACCTATGGGAAGCCCGGGCTGCTTTCTCCCGGAAGGTCCTCGTAGAATCTTTCTTTCGATCTTGACAGATACAAATATATATATACATAATATTTTATTGAGATGCATTGTACAGCCTTTCCTGCAGGCGTCTTGTTTGAGACGGCAGGGACAAAGATATTGATGTTTTAGGAAATGAATACTGCTTAAGCTCTCTGCTTCTCCTCCACCGGACGTTTCGATGGGATGTTGACGTTAGAAAAAGAAACTGATGGTTTTCTCTGAAGTCAGAAGACTGTCGTCCGGAGGCTGATCCGGGCTAAGATAAACACAAGACCGCAGAAGGACTCAGGCACGTCTCTGCGGATGGGATATAAGCTATATCCTGAAGGAGAACAACGATGCTAACTTTAACCGACTCAGCTGTAGAAAAATGCAAGGAGTTTCTGACTGATCAGAAGCTGCCTGATCACGGCATACGAATTTTTGCCATACCCGGTGGTTGAAGTCCGTCATTGACTATGGACATAGTCAACGGCGCCCAGGAAGGCGATACCGTTCTGGAAAAGAACGGCTTGAAGATATTTATGCAGCAGGAAGTGAACCATCTTTTTCCTGACGCAACAATCGACTTCTCTGAAGATCAGGGGTTCATGATAAGCGGAATCAACCAGTGTTCCTGCTCCTGATTTGCAGCAGACTGCATTACGTAATTGAAAACGCTTATGGGTCACCGGCCCATAAGCGTTTTCAATTGTATCTTCTTCTGCTCATACTTGCGCTGGTCATCTTCATCCAAGCACCTGCCTACTGCTTCATAACAACAACGGATGAAGGGGTCTGCTCGGCCGACAAGGAGACCTCCCAGGAATGCGCAGAGACGGCAAAGACAGTTACCGGCGAAACTCAGGGGCAGTCTCCGGAATCCGGCACGGTCACGCAGAAGTCTCCTGCCGCCCACAAACTGCCATCCGCTGAGAGACGAATCCGGGAGACCGCCTCCCAGAAGACAGAGCCTGCAAGGCAACCAACGAATTCCGTGTCAAAGGCAATCGTTATATATTTCTTTTGGGGCAAGGGATGCCCCCATTGCGCTGAAGAAAAGATCTTTCTCAACGACCTAAGAAAGAACTTACGCGTCACGATCAGGGACTTCGAGGTCTGGTATGACAAGGATAACGGTGCTCTCCTGAATAAGATGGCAAAATCCTATGGAATGAAGACTTCCGGTGTTCCGGTAACATTTGTGGGAGAACACGCCTTCATAGGGTTCTCGAACACGTCCAGAGAAGAGATCGAGAAGGCGATCGGCCAATGCCTGAAAGAAGAATGTTTCGATCCCTCGCTCGCCGCCTCCGGCAAAAGTGTAATACCGGATGACAAGTCCTCCCGGATATCGGGGCAGCAGAAAGAGGATCTGGAATGCAGAGACAAAAGCAGGACGATCTTTGTCCCATGGATAGGGAAGCTAGATGCTTCTGAACTCTCACTTCCAGTAATTACCGTTGTTATAGCGGGCCTCGACAGTTTCAATCCGTGTGCTTTCTTTGTTCTTTTTTCGCTCCTTGGCCTTCTGATTCATGCGCGTTCCCGTTCCAAGATGTTCGTAGTAGGCGGCATCTTTGTCTTCTTCTCCGGTTTTATCTACTTTATTTTCATGGCCGCCTGGTTGAACTTGTTCCTCTTCATGGGTCAGGTGCAAATCATTACGCTAATTGCAGGACTAGTGGCAGTGTTGATCGCTGCGATCAATATCAAAGACTTCTTCCGATATAAGCAGGGGGTTTCTCTAACTATTCCCGATGATGCAAAGCCAAAACTCTTCGACCGCATGAGGAAGCTTCTTTCGTCCACATCCTTCTTCTCAATTCTCATAGGGACAACCGCTCTGGCGATAGCCGCGAACTCATATGAACTGCTCTGCACAGCAGGATTCCCGATGGTATTCACAAGGATACTCACACTCAAAGACCTGTCAGCGGTCTCCTATTACTCATATCTCGCCTTGTATAATATAGTTTATGTTATCCCGCTTGCTCTGATAGTGGTCATTTTCACCATCACTCTTGGCAGAAAGAAACTATCTGAATGGGAGGGTAGAATACTGAAGCTTGTATCAGGAGTGATGATGCTCGGACTCGGAGTCGTCCTTCTGGTTGACCCGGCGATCCTGAGCAATGCTCTTATCTCTTTTCTCATTCTCTTGGGCGCTCTTCT
>DATHCU010000048.1:0-2178 GCA_035319385.1 Thermodesulfovibrionales bacterium | reverse complement strand
CGCTGTGTATCTCCCTCACCATGTGGTACGAGTTTTCGGAAAAAGGTTTATTGCTGCCGGCCTCAAGAAGTTCGGCGAATCCGGTTATGGCGTTCAGCGGTGTCTTCATATCATGGCTGATCCGGGAGATGAATTCTGTCTTAGCCCGGTTGGCCTTTTCGGTTTCGTTTTTTGCAGCGAGAATAGCTTTCTGATTAAGAGTCAGTTCTTTCTGATGATGCCTGATCCTGGCATCCTCTATCCTGTATTTGAATATAGTGACGTAGGTGACATAGAGGATGATGAAGATAACGATCAGATACACCATGGCATCGCGCCTTTCATCCTGTATGCTCTGATTCCAGTACGAACCGTTAAAATCGATGCCCAGTATGGACTCCTGCCTGCCAGCATCGTCATAAAGAGGGACGAAGGCGCTGATGGAATACCCCTATTCGTCTTTCGTCGCCTCAGGCTGCATGCTCTCATGTCCCTTAAAAGCCTGTTCCAGTTCCGGGATCTTCTCTTCATACACTTCACCTATCGGAACCCTTTCTTCCTTTTCACCGCGGATAGTGCCATCCCTGTTATAATCTGTTTCCGGGCCAAGTATGAAGACATTTCTGCCACCCGGCAGTTTCCGCATGGTATAGATGCTCTCAATTTCCGGATTCAGTTTCATCCACTGCACCATGGCATTCATCATATAAAGATAAGAAGCGTTATCAGGCGCAGTTGAAGGAGTCAACCTTGAGTGACCCATTCTTCTCAATTCATACGCAAAGGTCGGCGCAATTCCGCCTGCTATCTTTTTGAAGTTCCCCTCGACCTTGTCTCCGGCCGCGTCCACAAAGGCTATGCCGGAAACAAGAAGAGAGACTATCAGGAATATAAAGAAATATCGGAGGTTGCCGGTTATCGAGGCCTTTGTTCTGCCGTACTTTTCGACTGTCTTTATGGTTTTGCAGTACGCCGCCATCCACAGTTCTATCAGCACGAAAGAGCCTGTTACAACAAGGCTGAATATGATATAGTCTATCTTCATGTGTATTATGACAATACCATACTTATATTTCGGCGTTTGTCGCGGATTTCTTTAACACAAAGTGAAAACGGGTGATATCGGCGTTATCCCTTTTCAGTCGGCGGCTATTGACAATATTTTACGGGTGCTTATAATTTCATATTATGAAAAATCTGAGAATCCTTGTTGTAGAAGACGTCTCCACGATGAGAAACTTCATTAAGGCGACTCTCGAATCAAGTTTCCGCAATGTGTTTGTAGATGTTGCAGCCAATGGCAGTCGCGCAAAAGAGATGCTGGAGTCGGAGAGTTTTGACATAGTCTTGTGCGACTGGGACATGCCTGTTATGAGGGGAGACGAACTTCTGCAGTGGATTCGTGAGACGGAATCACTAAAAGAAATATCCTTTATCATGGTGACGGGAAAAACCCAGAAGGATGATGTACTGCTGATAAAGGATCTTGGAGCCGACGGCTACATAGTAAAACCTGTTACTGTGGGAATTCTGATCGGGAAGCTCGCCGGAATCAGAAAGGACCTGGTTTTGGCATGATCACCATCGGGGAGAGGAAGGTATGGAATACAGTGACCTTGTTCATGAGCTTGTGCTGGAACACCTGAGGAAGAAACTATCAAGGGACTACAAAGATATTGCCATAAACAGAAAGGGTGAAAAGAATGCCGAATATGAAGGGTTTTATCCAGACTTGATACTCGGCAGTCACGGCCTTGTTCTGAGCATCCTTGAGATCGAAACCCCGGACAGCCTGTCTGAAAAGAAGGCTGAAACATGGAAGGCGATGTCCGGGCTCGGAGTGAAGCTGATTCTTATGGTACCCAAGGAATTAAAGATGAGGGTGACGGATCTGCTCTGGTCCAAGGGGATAATGGACCGGGTGTCGGTCGGGACTTATGAAATAGCGGTGCATATGCCCTGACGACATAATTATTTTCTGCTGCAGGGTCAGGAGCGTGCACAAACCCATCCGGCCCCCGTGGTTGCAAGCAGCTTTTCGGCCCCCTGCCTGTCGACGGGATGTGAATAATAGTATCCCTGCACATATTTGCATCTCAGGTCCTTTAGTATCGAAAGATGCTCCCCTTTTTCTACACCCTCAGCTATTACCTCCATATTGAGGTTGTGTGCGAGATCAACAATGGCCTTGACAATCCC
>DATHCU010000047.1:0-6241 GCA_035319385.1 Thermodesulfovibrionales bacterium | reverse complement strand
TCCGTGACACGCTGTCCCTGGACAAATTCCGGTTTTTTCCCGAGTTTCTCCATCATAGCGGAAATTTTCGGGCCGCCGCCGTGAACCACCGCTGTCCGGATGCCGATAAAATTCAGCAGAACAATGTCTTTTGCAAAGGATTCCTTGAGCTCTTCCTTTACCTGCGCGGCCCCGCCATACTTTATTACAAAAGTCTTACCATAAAAGTTCCGGATATATGGCAGCGCCTCTACTAGTATCTCTGCCTTCGTAATGATATCATTCATAAAATCACCCCCGGTATCTTTCCTCATTCTCCCTGCCTGCCATGATTCATTGAGGCGCACCAAATCGCATTTCCGCTGTGGAAGCGAGAAGTGAAGAAGCTTTCAGGCGACCCTGTAATGAACATTAATCCAATCCTCACGCTCTCCCGTCTCTTCCACAACCTCACGCCCTGGTTAATCCTTCTCAAAACACGGGATACAGACGACCTTCCCATGTTTTATCCTTGCCCTGGGCTCCATAACCTTTTCATTGCAGCCGGCACAGACAACGCTCGGATATATCCGGGCCTCCTCCGGCAACGTCATTGCTCCTTCCCGTACGGAGAAAAGATCCTCATCAACCGCATTCAGAATGAATCCGATCTTCCTGGCCTTTCTGCTGTGGACGATCTTCATGACTTCGTCTGAATAGTCCCCTTTCATATATCGTTCCCACACCCTCTTCTCCTCATCGGTCTCTTCGGGAGACTTCCAGTCGACAGAAAGCCTTATCCCCTCTCCGGAAGGCCTTTTCATAAAAGTATAGACATGCTTTCCATAGTCCCTGAAGATAAGGTTTCCCTTTCCAAAGGTACAACCCGTCAGAACCTGGACAGCGTCAACAGCGCAGGAATTGTTTTCGACAAGCGCGATCAACTCTTCATCCTGCGCCCTGTTCCCGAGTTTCTTCAGAACATACATGGAAACCCTGAACCCGAGGGCAAGTCCAGGGCAGGCGTGCCCATGAAACTCAACAACATCTTCAAATGTCTTCATTTGAAATAATTTTACATCAAAGCAGAGGTAATTTGCTAAAATTAACACACTTTGTAATGCGACTGAGAACTGGAAGATATCTTCGGAAAGAGCGGTCATGCACTTCATAGTTTCCTGGGAAATAGAACCCGGGTGTAATCGGCAGGACACAATCAATAACGCTATGCTCGGCGCACTCGGCGGTCATTCCTGGATACGCCTCCTCAGTTCCTTCTATGTAATAGAAATTGAGTACGACAGCGACTGGTCCGTAATCCATAACAATCTGCTGTCGATTGCAGAGAGATTTTCTGGCAAGGTCAACTTCCTCATGAGTCCGATCTACGATCAGGATTCCGAGTTCTTCGTCTACCAGATGCCGGAAAAAGGCTACTTCAGAACCTAACTGAGGCGGGCATGCACGGGCTGGAAGAGGTTTTCGCAGATCCTCGGAGGACACTTGATATCTGTTTGCAAGACAAATCTCTTAGTACGAGCTGCAACCGGTATGAACCCGCTCCGGCAGTAGAAAGCTTTTCACGACCGTAGGCCTGCCACGCACGTCGCGTGCAGCATTTCCCGGCTAGAGCAACGCCAGATTGTCCCTGTGGATGACCTCTTCCGAGTACTTGTATCCGAGTATCTTCTCGATATCAGAGGTCTTCTTCCCCTTGATCTTCTCGATCTCCGATGAAGAATAGTTGGTCAGACCTTTGGCAACGCGGTTCCCTTTCTTGTCGAGACAGTGGATAGCATCACCAGTGTCGAACCCTCCCTCGACCTTGACAATGCCCGAGGGCAACAGGCTCTTTCCGCCTTCAACGAGGGCCCTCACCGCACCATCATCGATCATGATACTGCCTTTCGAGCGACTTCCGTAAGCAATCCAGCCTTTGCGTGAAGACATCTTGTCGCTGTTAGGTCTGAACAGAGTCCCGGAGTGGCTGCCCGCCATCAGAGAAAGGAGGAGACCTTCTCTTTTCCCGCTTATGATGTGAACACCGATGCCGTGGCTGGCAGCCTTCTTTGCGGCCAGAACTTTTGAATACATTCCTCCGGTGCCGACCATGCTGCCGGCGCCGCCGGCCTTCTTCAATATCTCCGGGGTAATCTCATCCACGTACTCTATAAGCCTCGCCTTTGAGCTTTGACGCGGGTCTTCGGTATACAGGCCGTCGACATCCGAGAGGATTATCAACTGCTCCGATTCCACGATGTTTGCAACAAGGGAAGCAAGATTATCATTGTCCCCGAACTTGATCTCATCCGTCGAGACGGTATCGTTCTCATTGATTATGGGTATAATGCGGTAGGAAAGCAGGGTTATTATCGTGTTTTTGGAGTTGATGTACCTCTTTCTGTCCGAAAAATCATCCCTCGTAAGAAGCACCTGGGCAACTTTCTTTCCGAACTCGGCAAAGCTCCTTTCATATGCCCACATCAGACGGCTCTGCCCAACAGCGGCCGCAGCCTGCTTGAGCTTGATGTCCTTGGGTTTTTCATCCAGACCCAGCTTCGTCATGCCCGCAGCAACAGCCCCGGATGAAACGACCACCACCTCATACCCTCTGTCATGGAGAGAGGAGATATCCTTTGCGAGGGCAGAGATCCTCTTGGTATCGAGCCCCGCCTTTTTATCGGTCAGAATATTGCTGCCAACCTTAATTACAAGCCTTTTTTGCACAAAAAATCCCTCAATGATACTCAAAGATTTTATAGACAGATTATACATCGCGGATGATTCTGTTGTCATCAGTTACATCAGCGGGGTCGAGGACTAATGTGAGAAGTTTTGCGCAGAGCGCCGCGGATATAAGGATATACCGAGGTCTGCCAAAGCGTGATCACGGGAAAATCTTCAAGTGCGCCCTGTGTTTTACAGAACGCGTAAGGCGACTTCTGTTATCCTCGGGTCGAACTGGGTGTTATTACATCTCCTGAGTTCCGCGAAAGCAAACTCTTTTCCAGGCGCCGGTCTGTAAGGCCTGTCAACGGTCATCGAATCAAAAGACTCGGCAAGATGGATGATTCTTGCGCACAATGGAATCTCTTCTCCCTTGAGTCCATCCGGGTATCCCTTGCCGTCTATCCTCTCATGATGGTACTTGATAAACGGAATGATCCCCTTGAGATCAGATATCCTGTCCAGGATTGAAGCGCCCTGAACGGGATGCCTCTTTATAAGCTCATACTCCTCGGCCGAGAGCCCGGACCGTTTCTCGAAAAGGTCATCATGCGAGCACAGCCTGCCGATATCATGCAGCAGAGCTGCGATACGGAGGTCTCTCAACTCTTCTTCTTGGAGTCCGATAGCCGTTGCAATAGCGATCGCGTATGCTGCGACTCTCTCGGAGTGTCCCTTCATCCATGTGCACCTTTCATCCATGACGCGCACGATCACCTCTATGAAATCAAGAAAGATTTCATCCAGCTTGTTATAAGAGTCACACACCTCGTCGAGCATTTCGGCGTAGACTTCCATGTCCTCTTTGGACTTCCTGAGCCACATCCTCAGACCGGCTTCGCTGTGTCTCAGGGATTCCTCCGCCTGCTTCCGGGTTGTGATGTCTTCCACATTTCCCACATAATAGAGCAGTTTTCCGCTCCCGTTGCGGACAGCCGATACACTCTCCGAAATCCATATTACGCTCTTATCTTTCCGGTATGCCTGAGACTCAAAGCCCCTCACAGAATCACGGTTCCTGAGCATCCTGAGAAATTTTTCCCTCCTGTCGGGCTTTACATATAATTGGTGACCTCTGCCGGATATGTCTTTCATCAGATCCGATGTTGATTCATAGCCGAATATGTCTGAAAGGGCGGAGTTGATGGTGATAAATTCCTCATCGGGAGTAACAAGATAAATGCCACCCAACACATTTTCAAAAATCGACTTATAGACCCCTTCCCGCCCCGATCCTGAGTGTTTCATTTCATAACTCCCCTCAAAAAAATTAATCAATAGATAAAGATAGCAGATTGGAGTGCGAAATAATATCGGAGAAATAACAATTTTCTTGTAGTATTCTTACTACAAAATCTATTCGACGAGCCTGTGCTTTACCGCGTAACGAATCAGGTCTCCAATACCGTTCAATTTCATCTTGTCCAGAATTCTGGTCCTGTATGTGCTGATCGTCTGGATGCTCAACGACAAGACATCGGCAATTTCTTTCACTTTCTTCCCGGATGCGAACATGCACATGACCTGATATTCCCGGTTCGACAGGGTCGAATGCAGAGGTTTGCCATCATTCGTATCCAGCTGTGCTATGATCTTCTCTGCCAGGTCCGGGCTTACATACTTTCCACCCTTTGATATCTTTCTTATCGCCGCTATCAACTCTTCCGGAGCACTTTCTTTTGTCAGGTACCCGGACGCTCCGGCTTTCAACGCCCTCATCGCATATTGTTCCTCGGGATAGATGCTCAACATAAGTACGGGTAATCTCGGCCTCCTTCTCTTGAGGTGCTTCAAGACCTCTAGGCCGTTCGCCCCGGGCATCGATATATCAAGCAACACAAGATCATAGTGTTCCTGGAAGACCCTGGACAACAGATCATCGCCCCCTTCCGCCTCCGCAGCCACACGCATATCGTGTGTCTCGGAGATGATCTGCCTGAGTCCCCTCCTGACAATTGCATGATCATCTGCTACAAAGATCTTTAGCATAGGCCTCCCTGGTCCTTTGGCAGAGGTATCTCAACCCTCAGAGTAGTGCCTATTCCTTCGCGTCCCTTTATCTCGACCTGACCACCCAGCAAGTGGACCCTCTCGCGTATGCCGGTCAGCCCAAATGATTCGGGGCCGTAAATCTGAGATTCTGTAATGCCTATCCCGTTATCACATACATCCAGGAGGGCGCCATTCATATCCACGCTGAATGACACCCTAACCTTCGCAGCCTCAGAATGTCTCGCCACATTGGTCAGTGCCTCCTGCAAAATGCGGTACAAGGTGACGGACACGTTGCGTTCAAGATGAAAATCCTCCGGATATGTCATAAGTTCGCAGGAAATCCCTGTCCTCTTCTCGAACTCCTCAACTTGCCACTCAAGCGCCGCGACAAGTCCCAAGTCATCCAGAAGAGTTGGCCGAAGGGCTGAGGAGATCCTCTTCACGGTCTTTATAGCGGCATCGATCAACTCCGACATCGACTTTGTCTTTTCAATGAATGCATCCTGATCGTTCACCGTCTTGTTCAGACAGAACAGCTCCATCTTGAGGGCGGTAAGCATCTGGCCAAGCTCGTCATGTATTTCACGAGCTATGTACAGCCTTTCCTCTTCTCTTGCGGACTCGAGATACGCAGATAACCTCCTCAGTTGTTCCCGTGAACTCTTCAGCTCTTCCTCTGCCTTTTTGCGGACGGTTATGTCTTCCACACAGCCCTCATAACACTCAAGGTTCCCAAAAGAGTTGTAGATGGCACGCGCATGTTCGCATATCCAAATCCTGCTTCCGTCCTTCCTGTAAACCTCCGATTCAAACCCGGTCAGTATGTTGTTCCGCGCGATAAGCCTGACGAAATCCTGGCGCCTCCCTTGCTCGACGTACAGCCGGCCAATATCTCCAACGGCTATAAACTCTTCGACTGAACTATATCCGAGGATGCGTGCAAGCGCACGATTGGCCGTTATGCACCGGCCCTCCTTCGTCGTCTGGTATATTCCCCCGATGGCGTTTTCAAAGATTGAGCGATATTTCCTTTCCCTTTCACGGAGTCTTCGGAATTCCATCCCCCGCGATACTGTCTGCTTTAACATTTCCAGGTCGACAGGCTTCAGCACAAAATCAAAGGCCCCGGATTTCAGTGCGTTCACAGCGCTCTCTATTGAGCCCTGGCCCGTCACAATGATGCCGACAAGGCCCGGATCCACTGCAAAGGCTTCCTTCAGAAGGGAGATTCCATCCATCTCGGGCATAACCAGGTCTGTGAGCAAAACGTCATAGCCCCCCTCTCTGAGGGCTGCCAGGGCATCTCCGCAGGAAGTGTATCCGCTGACAACATAGCCGCATTGCTGCAGAAGCTCACAGACCGGGGACAACGAATCACTCTCATCGTCAACGATCAGCAATCTGACAATATCGGTTCCTTTTTTATCCATTTTTTGCTATAGTTTCAGACTATTCTATTACAGGTATTCAGCAGCATGTGACGATGCGTTAGAGACAAAAGAAGAGCTGCTCAAAGGGACAGGATACGATCGCTCTCCCGGGAGATAAACCAGATTGCTCC
>DATHCU010000046.1:0-2511 GCA_035319385.1 Thermodesulfovibrionales bacterium | reverse complement strand
TATAATGGGCGTTAGCGTAATCAGGCCGTAGTTTAACAGCTGTTTGCAAATGTTCCACCGCTCTGCCCGCAGAGCCCAGCTTCTGATAGGCGACCCCAAGGTTTGCGTGGGCCTGCGCGAGCCTCGGATCCAGTTTCAGGGCTATCTCAAAGCATTCGACTGCTTTGTCCATTGAATCTTTTGTCCCATACGCAATACCCATATTGACATAGGCTTCCGCAAATCCTGGCCTGGAGGCAAGCGCTTTTTGATACTCTTCGATCGCCTTGCCAGTCAATCCCTGACTGAAATAGGCGGCCCCCAGATTGAAATGGGTATCATAATTATCCGGTCTTGATCTCAGGGCGGTCTGATACTGCTCGATAGCTTTTTCCGTCATACCCTTTGATGCGAGAGAAACCCCCATATTGTGGTGCGCATCTGCATCATTGGGATAGCGGATAAGAATAATCCGATACTGTTCGATGGCCTTGTCCGTCAGTCCGATCTCCGCGAATGCGTTCCCGAGGTTATTGCGCGGACCTGCCAGATTAGGAGATTTCTGAACTACATCCGACCAGAATGTTATTCCATCTTTCCATATATGGTTCCGGTGTAATGTAGCGCCTGTGAGAGCAACGACGATCGCCGCCAGGGCAGGCAGGACAGCCTTTGCCGTAGCGGGATAAGCAGTTCTCACCCCGCCTACGAGCCAGAACACCGAGGTGACAAGGGCGATGAAAAACCCGACTGACGGGAAATACAGCCTGTGCTCGAAGATTACGTCCGCAATCGGGATGATACTCGATTCGACCGACAAGGTCAGGAAGAACCAGAAGATACCGAAGGATATGAGAGTCGCATGCGGGGCTCTTCTTCTATAGCGGAAGAAGAGATAGATGCCGATAACGAAGATGGACAAGAGGAACAAGAAAGAAAGAAGGACCCGTGTGTTAAAGAATGAACTCATGAGAGGATAATCGTAATTAAGGTTCTGATTTACCGGGAGAAAGAGGAGACGGACATAAGTTGTGACGACGCTGAACTGCGTGAACAGATAATGTGAACGCATAAGATCGCTGCCCATTCTTGTCGCCTTGTTTACATCTCCCACCACCTCCCCCAGAGGTTTGGATACGCTGAGAACACTGAGGGGGATGATAAGCATGGTCAGGAGCATTGGAAACAGGTACAATGCCCTTTTCCTGATGTCCCCTCTGAAAAACATGAACTCGTAAAGGGCGATCAGGACGGGAAGGGTGAAAGAAAACTCTTTCGTCTTCATCGCAAGGACCGCCGAAAGAAGTGATGCGGCATACCATGACAGAGATGCCATGTTCGACCGACCCTCTTGAATAGAGAGTCTTGCCTTGGCGTAAGCGCTGATGCTGAACAGACAAAAGAGAGCCGCCAGAGACGCCAGCCTCTGAACGATATAGGTGACAGCCTCTGTTTGAATAGGGTGACAGGCGAAGAAAAGGGCCGAAAACAGAGCTATCATTTTAGATGAATCATTCATACGGCTATCTTTAACCGCCGGGGTACTGAAAGTCAGAATCACAAGCCAATAGACTAGAAGAGCGCCGGCGAGATGGATCGCAATGTTCACTACGTGGTACCCGACGACATTCAGACCATGCAATGCATAATTAAGCGCGAAGGAAAGGCGCGCAATATATCTGGTGCCGAGCATCGAGGGGTCGGCAAAAAGGCTGAGATTCCTTAGTGCTGGATCCCCTGCAATCTCCCTGATGTCATCAAACAGAAAAGGGACGTAAAGGGTATTGGAGTAAGCGAGCATTGTAACAGCGACAATCAGGAACAGGTGAATCGGCGATCTGTTCAGGTATGCTGGATAGGATACGGAAGATGCGTGACCGACGCCCCCAGAGTTATCGGGGGGGCGTTGCGCCTGCCAGGAGGACTGGATCCTCCCGGTACTTTCAGGATCTGAAATGTGGGTATTCCGTCTACCGTCTTTTTGTTTCATTTAGTCCATGACCGGGCGAACCGGCATTATAGAGTCCGTACTCCGAGGGTTCAATCTTCGGTATTGCCTTGCCTAGATGATGAGACAGTTCCTTCTGCAGTCAAAGCCTGTCAGATGAGTAGATTGTTTGCTGTTCGAGTTCGGGACTTTCACAGTTCCGGGCTTCCCAATGCCTAGCAGCAAGGCTACAAAATATTAGATAAACACATGTCGAGTTAGAATGTCAATGCAGACCGGCCCGGGCCGTGATGTCAAGGCAAGTGCGCTGTTCAAGACACGACAAATCCGACCTTGTCACCAATGGCGAGGCCGAATTCGGAGGCGGCGTTGCCGCTGTTGACGAACAGTTCGAGATATCCGAAGCTGTTGACCAGGGAATAAAGACCCCTGTCTTTCGGCTCCGAATAGAAGCCTTTCAAAGGCGCTTCACGTCCCCTGACGAGCACCTTGTGCTTTTTGTCACCATTATTGAGGGCCATTTCATCCATCTTAAAATGATGGATATTAGTTGTCAGGTTTCCGAAAGTATCGATGTAGACAAC
>DATHCU010000045.1:0-3053 GCA_035319385.1 Thermodesulfovibrionales bacterium | reverse complement strand
CTATCAGAATGGTCTCGAATCCCCTATGCGGACTGCTTTCCAGTGGTCTGGTTGCCGGCGCCTTAGTATCCGAAGCCGGCAGGTATATACTGAAAGTCGTTCCGTGTCCCTTTTCACTGTGTACATTGATCATGCCACCATGATTCTTGATAATACCGTACGCTGACGCCAATCCGAGACCTGTTCCCTTTCCAACACCCTTTGTAGAGAAGAACGGCTCAAATATCCTCTTCTGAGTCTCGGGGGTCATTCCAACCCCGGTGTCTTTCACTGTTATCTTTATGAAAGGACCGGCTTTCAAATCGTATGGCCTCACCTCCCGCTCACCAAGGAATACGTTCTCAGTCTCGATAAACAACCTGCCGCCTGCTGGCATGGCCTGCCATGCGTTCACATAGAGGTTGAGGAGCACCTGTTCAATCTGTCCCATGTCTGCCTCGGTCGTGTAAAGCTCCTCCCACAGTTTCTTGTGTATCGTAATTTCCTTTTTCGTTCTTCCGAATATTTCGGCCGTCTTCACAATCAGATCATTTATGTTGACAGGCTTCACCTCATATTTCCCGCCGCGCGCAAAACCAAGAAGTTGCCTGGTGAGATCAGCGCCGCTCTCCACCAGCCGCTCAATAGTCTTCAGTTTTTGGTAGGATGGATGAGAAGTATCCGTCTTCATAAGCATCAGCGACGTATAACCGAGTATGCCCATGAGCAGATTATTGAAGTCATGGGCAACGCCGCCGGCAAGGGTGCCGATCGCCTCCATCTTCTGGGCGTTGAACAACTGTTCCTCCAGCTTCTTCTGGATCGTAATATCTCTGAGGAAGGTGAGCACGGCAGGACGGCCCTCCCATGCGATAGGTACAGCGCTGCCTTCAACCCACAGGACCTCTCCTGATCGCTTCATTACCCTGAAAGAATGTCTGTCGGCGATATTCTGCCCCTGGAGTGTGCTCCGGTATACATCTGCAATCCTCTCTTTATCTGAGTCGTGGAGAAAGATAGAAAATGGATTACCGGCTATCTCAGCATCATCGTATCCGGAAAGCAGACAGGTCTGACGGTTCGGGAACTTTATTGTTTCGTCCTGAACTATAAAAATCGCCTCACTTGCATTTTCGACAACAAGACGGTATTTCTCTTCGGATGCGAGTATTGCCTCCTCCGCCCTCCGGCGCTCCGTGATGTCTCGCATCGCGGCAATGAGCAGCTGCCGCCCCCTGAACGTGAAGAAGCGGGCTGTGATGTCCACTGGGAATATGGTACCATCTTTCTTCCGGTGCCAGCGAAGCGGGATGTGAACATGCCCCTGATCATGATGTACGCGGGTTTCTGTTTCCTCAGGTTCGGCAGACAGATCGGGCGCAGTCAGTTTCAGCAGTTCCTCCCTGGTGTATCCGTACATATCTTCGGCCGCTTTATTCACATCAAGATTCGACATGCTTTTCACATCGATCACCACGATGGCATCCGACTCCAGATCAAAGAGCAGGCGATAGCGCTCTTCATTTTCCTGCAGCGCTTTTTCTGCTTCTTTCCTTCCGGTGACATCGCGGATGACACACAGGAGAATGCGCTCGCCCTTCAGCGTGGTGCCGCGTGAGCTGATTTCAACCGGAATCAGGCTGCCATCCTTCCGCACATGACGCGTCTCGAACAGAATGCCGGCTTCGTCCGCCCGCTTCATCTGTTCGGCCATTTCAGCCCTATCGTCAGCGAGACGCAAGGAGCTTGCGGTCATGCCAAGCAGCTCTTCATGAGTGTAGCCGTAAGTCTCAGACGCAGCCCGGTTCGCCTCCACAATCCTTCCATCGTCCCGGCAAATGAACAGAATGATATCCCGGGAGGATTCTGCCAGAAGCCGGTATCTCTCCAACTCCCCCTCAGACTCCCTGCGTTTAGTGATATCCTGGCAGAAGGACATGAAACGGTCATCAGTCACTTTGACCCCTCGAAGAGAAATCCAGATACTCTCTCCATCCTTCCTCTTCACCCGATATTCACCCTCGACATTGCCGTCGGCAAGCAGTGCTGAGAAAGTGCTCATGGCTAGATCACGGTCTTCCACTGGGAATATGTCAGACACCTGCATCTTTCCCAGGCTATCGGGCTCATAACCCAAAAGATCCAAGGCAGCAGCATTATGATCCACGAATATGCCTTGCCTGTCAGTGACCAGTACTGCATGGGGAGCACGTTCGACATAGGATCGGAATTTGGCTTCGTTGATCTGAAGAATCTCTGTCAGATGCTCTTGCTCTCTGAGAGCCCTCCTTGTCAGATAGAAGACAAGAAGGGCTGTAACCGTGATGAAGACCCAGCCCTTATACATCGAGAATCGACTCATTGCGGAGCTGTCACTGATAAGGATACCCATAAGATGATCACTGATCGTGATCCATAGGAATCCAAAAAGCGCATAGATGCCGGCCACTCTAAAAGCTCTTATTTGTGATCTGATCATCGGCTTGTCTCTGTTGAGGTCATGACTCAGCTATCGCATCCTTCGTCCCCGCGATGCGCATATGTAACATAAGGCACTCTTCATGAACAGAATCCGTAAAACAGCTGCTTACAGCACCCTCCAACACAGGACTCGGATATGCAAATTTCGTGTTCACTGCTCGCGAAAAACAAATATAGCATACTATCATTTCTCCGGAAAGACAATTTTTGGTAAAAATACGAGGTGTGATGTCAACGGGCTGCTGTCCCACGGCCTTTGCGCCGTAACCTTATCAACCTCAACTCGGCCGGGTCCAGGCCGCACCGAGTCGGTTCGATTTTGAAGATCGCCAGCCGGAAGCCTGAAGAAGGCCTCCACACAGCTCAATGAGTGGAGGCCCTCGTTAAATTCTTACCAGTCAGGTGAGATCGCCAACAATCTACTTCTCTTCGTCGGGAGGGGCATACGGGTTCCCGGATGGATACTCCGAACCCGGAGGAGGAGGCGGTGGCGGGGGCAGTCTCCTCGGGTGTCTGGTCCTTGTCACCATGCCGGGGACATCATTTCCTTTCGCGTACATGCATTGAGTGTATGCAATGTCATAACGCCTCTG
>DATHCU010000044.1:0-5948 GCA_035319385.1 Thermodesulfovibrionales bacterium | reverse complement strand
TAAGACAACCAAGGTACTGGCCGAGGGCATCCACAAAGTTGATACCACCAACATTGCCATCACCATATACGGTAAGATAGTCAAGAATCACAGCGCCGCCATAGGACCACCCGACCAAGACCGGCTTCTCCAGGTTCAGCGAATCCATGATTGCCTTGAGGTCAGCCGCCCAGAGAGTCCCGTCCATGTACCCTCCGAGATCAGCCCTGCCTGACTCACCATGTCCGCGGAGATCCGGCACGATCAGTCTGAACTTCTTGGTCAGATGCTTATCTGTATACTGATTTACCCAGGACTTGTGACTCTGGGACCAGCCGTGAAGCAACACTATGGGCTGTCCATCCGCCTTTCCGTATTCGAAAACCTTAAGGTTTACACCCCCTGCCCCGGCAACATCGCGGACAATGGGGTCGTCTCCGCATGCGAAAGACAGGGTAGAACCAAAAACGAGCGCGGCGATCAGCACGGCCAGAAATCCCAAACGTTTCATTATCTGCATAATATCTTTCTCCTTTTCTTGATTTTCCGATTGAATCTTTCTAATTCATCCCAAAGCCTGCATGACCTGTTTGAAAGTTTTCTTACCCCCTTTCGTCTGTTTCATCACCGGATGTATTATCACAACCGGCTTCTGTTTGCCTGCTATAGTCAAGCAATTGCTTCCTTAAAAGCAAGGAGTGGGCCAGGTACCGGCAAGTGGTATAACATATTGATATTATTGTTTAACTTGAGTTAACTCCGGATAAATTGTTGAGGACACTTCAACATCCTGAGTTGTAGGATCGTGAAACGGCGGAGGGAAAAACAATAATTTCGCGGAGATGCGGTCTCTACAACTATTGTTGTAGTTACAACCGGAGTTGTTGTCCCG
Organism: Thermodesulfovibrionales bacterium; assembly: GCA_035319385.1. Taxonomy (GTDB): domain Bacteria; phylum Nitrospirota; class Thermodesulfovibrionia; order Thermodesulfovibrionales; family SM23-35; genus DYFC01. The sequence continues at coordinate 5,077 of DATHCU010000044.1, read as the reverse complement.
GTTACGTCCCTCTTTCCCGCCGGAATCTCTTGCTCAAGGCCTGCTGGGAGATGCCGAGCATGCCAGCAGCCACGGTCTGGTTTCCATTGGCCCGCTTCATAGCCTCTGCAATGAGCAGCTTTTCAGACTGTCTCAGTGTAGGAAGGACTTCCGAAAAAGTCATAAGACCGGCCCCCGGCGAATCCGGCTCCACATAACGGAGAGCCCGGCCGTCTGTGTCTGATATCTTGGACCGGAAAACCTTCAGAGAAAGAACGCCCGACTTATGCTGGCTGACAGCATCGTATATCATGGCCTGCAGTTCCCTGACATTACCGGGAAAGGAATAAGCATCAAGGAGAGAGAAGAGCTTTGCCGGAGCCGCCGGCTTTTCCTTCTTCTGTTCCCGCGCAGCCTTCTCCAGGAAATAATTGACAAGCCGAGGAATGTCATCTCTGCGTTCCCTGAGCAGGGGCAGATGGATGTGGTGGGTCCGCAGGCGATAACTCAGATCCTTTCGGAACATCCCTTTCTTTATCAGACCGGGCAGATCTTCATTAGTTGCGGCCACGATCCGGACATTCGCATGCCTCGGAGTATCGAGGCCGAGCGGCAGGTACTCTCCTTCCTGGAGGACGCGCAACAGCTTCACCTGGGACAACTGGCTCAGGTCGCCAATTTCATCCAGCATAAGGGTTCCGCCCTCGGCCCGCTCGATCATACCCCTGCGAGGAGAATCCGCACCGGTAAATGCGCCCTTGACGTGGCCGAAGAGTGTGTCAGAAAATACATTGTCGTCGAGGCCCGCCACATTCACGATAACGTAATTGCCTCTACGCCCGCTCGCTTTGTGTATAGCAGCGGCAATCAATTCCTTTCCAGTGCCGGTCTCCCCTGTTATCAGCACCGGCTGCATGGTGGGAGCGATAGACTCAACATACTGAAAGATGGACCGCATTTTCTTGCTTCCCGTTACAATCGTGGCAAAGGCCTCCGGCTTATCAAGAGCGTCGGAAAGCATATGCTGCCTCAGCGCGGAGTTCACCTGCTGCAAAGACCGAAAATCGAGAGCGCGGCTTACGGCAGAGATCAGTCTATCCTCTTCGAAGGGTTTCACCACGTAATCGAAGGCGCCAGACTTAATGCACTTTACCGCGCTTTCAATGTCCATTGTCCCAGTGACGACGATGACGGGTATCTCCGGGTACTCCCCATTGACAAGACACAGCAGTTCTTCCCCGCTCATGTGAGGCATGGACAAATCCATCAGCACCAGTCCGACCGGCCGGGAACCAAGGATTGCGGCCGCTTTTCTGCTGTCCTGACAGGTCAGGATATTATTCAGGCCGGACATGCGCAGGGTAGTATCAACCGAGAGCAGTATACTCTCCTCGTCATCGACCACCAGAATCGGATTGGCAGGATTCAACTTTTCACTCATTTCCCCTCCTGAACTCTAGTGCTAAAGTCCACTTTAAGCGTTTCTTGCAATGACAACACCACCCGCACCGTAGTGCCCTTTCCGGGACTTGATTCGAAAGACATTGTGCCACGGTGGTCCTGTACGATCCGGTCTGAAATACACAGTCCGAGGCCGGTGCCGCCGCTCTGTCTCTTGGTAGTGAAGAAAGGATCTCTTATCCTCTTCAGAACTTCCGGAGGCATTCCCGAGCCCTGGTCCCGGACCTCAATTATTACGCAATCCACTGCCGGATCGTGTGTCACAAGCATCCCAACCTCCTGCGTACGGTCGGACAAGGCCTGGCATGCGTTCACCAGCAGATTTATGATCACCTGTTCGATGCGTTGCGTGTTCCCCTTAAAGACCGGAATGCCGGGCTCGCAGAAGACCGTAAAGCGGTCCGTAGACTTCTTTATCAGGTTGCCGACCAGGCCGACGGCCCTATTCGCAGCTTCTTCTATACGAACCCAGTCAGTCAATTCCGGCGGCCTCTGACGGGCAAATTCCTTCAGGTCGCCTACTATGCTCTTGACCCGTTTCGCCCCGTCGGTAATCCCGGCCAGGAGCCCTGGAATACGTTCACGCAATTCCGTATAGCTCATACCGGCGATCTTGAATTCTCCGTTCTGGGCGGCATACTCATCAAGTATTGAGTAGACTCCGTCCCAGATCCTTTGCAGTATAGGTCCGTTTAACATTACGGAGGATATCGGGTTATTTATCTCGTGGGCCACACCGGAGACAAGAGTTCCGAGAGAGGCCATTTTGGCTGCCTGGAACAACTGTTCCTGCTGCGATCTGGCCGCCTCCTCTGCATTCTTGCGCTCGGTTATGTCACGCGACACGGCGATGAGCGATGCCGGATTTCCGGAGCGATCGAAAATAACGTTCACCGTGCTCTGAAGATCCCGCACTGAGCCGGACTGTGTTCGTATCCGAAACTCAATTCTGTCGCTCGTGGTCGCAAATTCACCCGAGGACACTCTTGTGCCCCCAGTTTTCGAATACTCCCCGATGCGCCGGGTGATCAGTTCATGGTCGTCCGGATGGATTATGTCCAGCACCGACATTCCCATGAGTTCGCCCGGCACATACCCGTATTGTCTATGCGAAGGGCTCACATATGCATACCGCCCTTCGAGGGTGAGTACGGCGATCAAATCGCTCGTGCTTTCGCTGACCAGACGATATTTTTCTTCAGATTTCTGGAGCGCTCTTTCTTTCTGTATTACACTATCGTACAACCTTGCATTCTCGAACGAGATGGCCGCCTGAGAGGCCAGAAGCCTGAGGATCTCTATCCTGTCCTCGGTGAATGCCCCCGTGGCCATGCCGTTTTCCAGATACAGGATCCCGACCAGTTTCCTTTCCCGCACAACGGGCAGGGCCAGGATTGATTTTGGCCCAAGATTCCTCACAACATTATCGGATGAAAAATCACCCTCGTTTGCAGCATCATCCAGGACTATATGCATGCCGGTCTTTATCACATAATTCAGAATGGAGGCCGGCAAATCTCTTTTCTTTTCAACGGGTATCGTCCCAACAGTCGTTCTTATGTCCCTTCCTGCCACACTTTCAGCCTTGATATATAGTCTGCCTCCCTCGACCGATATGAAGAAGCCTCTATCGGCTCCGGCATTTTCCAGCACAATCTTCATCAATTGGTCCAGGAGTCTTTCCGGGACGATTTCAGTGGAGATCGCCTGAAGAGATTGGACTACTGTCGTTAAATCAAGCTTCTCATCCGTGGACGCTGCCTTCTTCTCTTCGATCTTCGGCAGGAGATCCGCATATCTTTCTTCGAGGTATTCCACCTTGCCCGTGGCACCCCAGAGTGCATACAACCTCCGCGATTCCCGCATATAATTCGCCGCAGCCGTATTAATGCCTTTACTCAGGCAGAACCTGGCGGCCCGCTCATTGGCAAGAGCTTCCTCCTGCAGGAATTCGTTTCGGCCGGCAAGGGCAATAGCCCTGTCATAAGACCTGAGCGCCCTTTCCATGTCTCCCGAGAGACCATAAAGTTCGGCCTCGACCAGATAGTACTTGTGTTCAAAATTTTCAGGGCAATGGGTCGCCCAATTGTTCATCTTCTTCTGATGCTGTTGCACCCGTCGCAGATATCCTTCCTGCGCCCGACTGCCCACCTCCGGATAATGGGCCAAAAGGGCCAGCGAATAGTAGAAATAATATGCCGGGACTATGAACTGTGCCAGAGCGGATGCAAGATATTTCTCCCCCTCTTCCGCCATCCGGACAGCTTCCGGATAGGCATCATACAGATATAAAAGGGGGAGTTTACAGGTCGCATAGTACATAAACAGGTCATGCCTTTCATCGACTGCGATCAGTTTTGGAACTTCAGTCTGTTCGTCCCAAAGTTCCCCCTTTAACAGGAACCTGTCTTCGGCTCTCCCGCTCAGATTCTCTAAGTACTGGCGCAGCATGCGATGACTGTCAATAGACCGCATGCTGTGCATTTCCAGCAGCGAGGCGTGGTACTTCGCCGCGCTGCAGACCGCATCACTGATAGTCCCTCCTGACAGAATGTCGTAAGTCGTATACCGGGACAGACATAAAGCGGCATACAGAAAATCTCCGGCTTCGAAACAGGCTTTGTAGCCTTTCAGGAAATACCTCAGGCCGGACCTCACGGGATGTTCCCAATGATGGATAAAGAGTCCGTATAGCGAGGTCATCCTGCCTACTGAAATCCCGGCGTTGAATCTCTCCGCAACATCCAGCGCCAGTCTTCCGAACCGACAGGCTTCTTCAATCTCGCCCTGCTCTATCAGAATAGCGGCATACGACATATATGCCATCGCTGCGTAGGGAGAGTTGCCTCCCTGCAGCGTGTGATTAAGAAACTTAACCTGCGTCATGATAAAATGCGGAGGCGAGCAGACATAGGCAGGAAGTGTGCATCCCTGCAGAATACGAGATACGGCTATCTTTTCGGGGTCTGTCATCTCCGGAAGGTCGATCAGATCTTCCACCTCTGCATTCCGCATGTACCCCCTGATTCCGGCCAATTCCTCCTCGATTATTTCCGGCCGGGCTTCCTCCGGCAGTTCGAACCCAAGCATCCGCACAGCGTCGGTGCCACACTTGACCGCCTCCCGATACCTGTACATACTGCTATAGTTATCCACCCTGATCTCATAGACTTTGGCCCTGTCGAGCGGCAGGACGGCCCTGTCGAGTACCTTGTCCAGTATCCGTTCCGCTGATTCATGCCGGCCGACCAAATGCCGGGCTTCACCGCCTTCGAGGTGCAGATGCAAAGCAAGATCATACTCGTTTTCCCAGGCGTCAGGATGAAGAAGATCCAGGCCGTGCTTCAAGTACTTGTCTGCCGTACCATAGGCCGTGGATTTCTTTGCTTTCCTCCCCGCAAGAAGATTCAGACGGGCCATGGCGTTTCTTTCCTCCTGAGTCTCCGCCCGTGATTCACCGATGTTGAGATGATTGACAACAAAGAAGATTCGTTCTTCCAGATATTCGGTTCTTGTCTGCTGCAGCGCGAGACTACCGATACGGTAATGGAGATCGATCTTCCTGTTCAAAGGTATCAGGGAATAGGCTGCTTCCTGGATACGGTCGTGGCAGAAGACGTAGTCTTCAGACGACAAA
>DATHCU010000043.1:0-2243 GCA_035319385.1 Thermodesulfovibrionales bacterium | reverse complement strand
GTTTCAAAAACGGAAGAGAGATTTCGGAGGTTGATTCCTCCTATGGCAATCACTGGTATGCCTACCCTGTTCTTGATTGTGCGGAGCATCTCAACACCTTTAGGGCTTCCGGCATCTTTTGTGGCGGTCTGAAATACGGGGCCGAAAGCTATATAATCTGCGCCGTCTTGTTCTGCTTCAACGGCCTGCTCGATACTGTGTGTCGAGATGCCGATTATCTTATCCTTCCCGAGGATAATACGGGCTTCTCTCAAAGGAAGATCGTCTTGCCCAAGGTGAACCCCCTCGGCATCGACAGCGATCGAAATGTCCGAGTAGTCATTGATCAGCAAAGCGGCATGTGCTTCCCTGGTGACGGCCCTGAGTTTCATCGCCTCCTCATAAGCCTTTCTCCGTGAACTGGTCTTGTCCCTGTACTGCACCCATCTTACGCCGGCTGCCAATACTTTACGCGTCATATCCGCAAAAGAGAGGCTGCACCAATGACTGTCGGTAATAAAGCAGAGGCCGCCCAGGTACATGGGCTACTTGTTTTCCTGAGGGCCTGTTCTCAGTTTCTCCACGAAATTTGTATTGAAATTACCGCTGATAAAATCAGGATTGCTCAAGACCTTCTTATGGAATGGGATTGTGGTATGAACGCCCTCTATTATGAATCCGTCAAGAGCGCACTTCATCTTTGCAATAGCGTCAGCCCTGTCCCTGCCATGCACGATCAGCTTTGCAATCAATGAATCATACTGAGACGGGATAACATAGCCCTGGTAGATAGCTGTGTCGACCCGGACGCCGGGTCCTCCGGGAAGCGCAAGAAAAGTGATCTTGCCGGGGGAGGGAATGAACCTTTCAGGATCCTCGGCATTGATCCGGCACTCTATGGCATGACCGGACATCCTGATCTGGCTCTGCCTGAATTCCAGCGGAAATCCTGCAGCGAGCTTAATCTGTTCCTTTATTATATCGATACCCGTCACCGCTTCTGTCACCGGATGCTCCACCTGGACACGCGTGTTCACCTCGATGAAATAGATATTTCCCTTGCTGTCAACGATGAACTCGACAGTCCCGATATTTCTGTATTTGAGCGCCCGGGCGGCCTTGACACCCAGTTCGCCGATCCTCCTCTTGAACTTCTCGGTCGTCAGAAGCGGGGATGGAGATTCTTCAAGCAGTTTCTGATGCCTTCTCTGAATAGAACAGTCTCTTTCTCCGAGGTGCACAATATTGCCCTTGTTGTCCGCCATGATCTGCACTTCTATATGCCGCATCTCGGAAATAAACTCTTCCAGATATATCTCGCTGTTGCCGAACGCTGTCAGAGCTTCTCTCTGGGCCATGAAAAAAGCCTGTTCAAGATCTTTTTCCTCAGCGACTATCTTCATGCCGTGGCCGCCGCCGCCGGCGGAAGCCTTGAGAACAACCGGAAACCCGATCTTTTTCGCTATCTTAAGGGCAACTTCTTCATTTGCAACAGGGCCGTCGCTGCCGGACACTACCGGGACGCCCCTTCTCTTCATAGTCTGTCTCGCCTTCGCCTTGTCTCCACCGATACGGATGTTCTCCGGCGTAGGTCCAATAAAGGTTATACCCGAGGTAATGCATGCCTCGGCAAAATGATAGTTCTCCGACATAAACCCATATCCGGGATGGATCGCGTCGGCATCCGTTATTTCCGCAGAGCTTAGAATCGCGGGAATGTTTAGATAACTCTGGCTCGAGGGCGCCGGACCGATGCAGACAGACTCATCGGAAAGCCTGACATGGAGGGAATCCTTATCAGCCTCTGAGTAGACAGATACCGTCTTAATCCCGAGTTCCTTGCAGGCGCGTATCACACGAACGGCGATCTCGCCGCGGTTTGCTATCAAGACTTTCTTGAATAATTTCATTATAGTTCTATAATCATGCGCAGAGCAGAGAGCGAAGAGCTTAAATGAACTGACCCATTCAAACTCTTCGCTCCATGCTTTGCGCTTAAGCGGGTTCTATCAGGAATAAAGGTTCGCCGTACTCGACGGGCTGACCGTTTTCTACCAGTATCTTCATGACTATCCCGTCAACATCACTCTCTATCTCGTTCATGAGTTTCATGGCTTCGACTATGCAAAGGACCTGACCCTTAGTCACGCGAGATCCGATTTCCACGAAATGATCAGCATCAGAGATCGGTGAACGATAAAAGATACCGACTATCGGAGATGTTACTATTACCAGCCTCTGCATCTCTTCTTCCACCTCGGGAC
>DATHCU010000042.1:0-2478 GCA_035319385.1 Thermodesulfovibrionales bacterium | reverse complement strand
GCTGATGGCACCCACGGAGATACTGGCTGAGCAGCACTACATAAATCTTTCCCCGCTGGTGCATGGCCTGGGATTGACAGCGGGCCTTCTCACGGCAGGCGTCAAGGACAAACCGCTGGAGCAGATCGCCGATGGTGGTATCAACATGGTTGTGGGCACCCATGCCCTCATACAGGAAGGCGTGCAGTTCAACAAGTTGGGGCTGGTCATTATCGATGAACAGCATAGATTCGGGGTAATGCAGAGGGCCTTATTCAGAAAAAAAGGATTAAGTCCGGACGTTATGGTCATGACTGCGACCCCTATTCCGAGAACTCTGGCAATGACTCTGTACGGGGACCTCGACTATTCTGTAATCGATGAACTGCCGCCCAACAGGAGTCCGGTATCTACGCGCGTAATTCCTTCTGCCAGGAAAGATTCCGTATACGGGATAATAAAGGAGCAGGTCTCCGCAGGAAGACAGGTTTACGTCGTATATCCTCTGATCGAAGAATCTGAGAAAACGGATCTCAGGTCTGCAACCCTGGGAAAGACGGCATTTGAGAAGATCTTCCCTGACTTCAGAATAGGCCTTCTTCACGGCAGGATGAAGACACAGGAACGCGAAGACATTATGGAGTCCTTCAAGAAAGGGGAGATCGACATCCTTGTCAGCACCACGGTTATTGAAGTTGGGGTGGACGTACCGAATGCCACCCTCATGATAATCATCCATGCCGAGAGGTTCGGGCTCTCCCAACTCCATCAGCTCAGGGGAAGAATCGGTAGGGGTTCACATCGATCATATTGTATACTATTAGCGTACTCCCCCTATGGGGAAGAGGCCCGTAAGAGGCTGGGGATAATGTCCGAAAGCGGCGACGGGTTCAGGATCGCGGAGGAAGACCTCCAGATAAGAGGTCCGGGAGACTTCTTCGGCACTCGTCAGTCCGGCCTGCCGGATCTGAGGATAGCCAACATCGTTCGCGATTCGTTTCTGATGGGTGAAGCCAGAAAAGAGGCGTTTGCCATGATTGAAGGAGATCCCGAAATCAAGGCATGTCCCGTTCTCAGAGGATACGTCGGAGAATTCTGGAAAGGAAAACTGGATCTGTTTAAGACAGCCTGACGCAAGAGCTCCGGTTCGCGGAGAATCAGGTTGTGTCAGATATTCGGGGAGTTTTTATGTGGACAAGAATCACAAGCAATTTTGAAAACGGCATCTCAAAGCTCAAGTGGTTTGCTTCCCTCTTCTCCGACAGGCTCAAGGTTGAGTTTTCTGTAATGAAGCTCCTCTATGAGACGGACAGGATGGAGAGGCGTAAGGACGAACTCGCGAAGGCCATAGGAAGGCGTTTCCTGGAGCTGAAAGGTCAGCCGGAGAGAAACATTGTGAAAGATAGAATCATCGCGGAGTCTTTGAGCGAGATTGAACAACTCAACGGCGAAATAGAGACAACAAAGAAGCAGGCGTCGGACATAAGCAGGACAGTATAGATGGATTAGCCTTCCGCTATGAATGAACTAATTCCTTACATCATCTCTTTCATAACAGGCTCACTCATCGGTTCTTTTCTGAATGTCTGCATATACAGAATTCCAAGGAATCTCTCTGTCATAACCCCCGCTTCCCGATGTCCGTCATGCAACACCCCAATTAGACCTTATGACAATATTCCCTTACTGAGCTATGCACTTCTCGGAGGCAGGTGCCGGGTCTGCAGGACAAGGATATCAGCACGATATCCGCTGGTAGAATTCCTTAATGCCCTCTTTTACGTGCTTGCCTTCTGGAGATACGGACTTGCCTGGCACACGGTCGCGTATTTCATCTTCTGTTCGGTCCTCATAGTCATAACATTCATAGACCTCGACTTTCAGATAATCCCGGACAGGATCACACTGCCCGGCATACCTGCCGGGCTGCTTGCCGGCTCATTTCTTCTGCCCGATCCGTTTATGCGATTCTCTCAGCTCGGCATTCAATCCTCTGTCATCGGCGCCGCAGCGGGATTCGGGCTATACGCCCTCATCGCAGTTGCCGGAAGACACATCTTCAAGAAAGATGCAATGGGAGGCGGAGACATTAAGATGATGGCCATGGTCGGCGCGATCCTCGGATGGAAAGGCGTTATTCTGACCACGTTTATGGGCAGCCTCTCCGGTTCTGTTATCGGCATCCTGTCGGTGTTGATCCGCGGCAGGGAGAAGGGGTCTCTCATCCCGTTCGGCCCCTTTCTCGCACTTGGTTCGCTCATCACATTGTTTTACGGACAGGAGATACTCTCATGGTACCTGGGAGGACTCTATTAATCGTGACCCTGCCTTGTAAATCCCGGACATGACCACGGAGCTGATATTGCTGTATTCCGTCCTTTTCCTCTTCATAGGCATCGTAGTCTTTTATCTCCTGCGTCTGATCGCGAGGTACTACAAGGCAAAAAAGACTCTAAAACAGGAGGACACGTCAAGGGTAGGTTTTGTAGTCGACACATT
>DATHCU010000041.1:0-2405 GCA_035319385.1 Thermodesulfovibrionales bacterium | reverse complement strand
TTGTATAGCCGCTCTTTTTAGACGATAATTTGGAAGAGAGTATCGGATGAGAAACAAGAGCTCACTGAAGCCAGTCTTTTGACGGAATCATGATAAGCACATAATGGACAGCGGGAAAGGGGTGGATATAATCCGTCACCGTTGAAGCATAGGTCACATACGGAACAGCCTTTACTGTTGAGCTGAAATTCTTTAAGGTGAGAAATAGTCGCCCATCCCCGGAAATCGCAGGATGAACATTGACCCTGAGATGCGCTTTGAGGGTCAACTGCTGGACAAGTAGTTGGATGATATTCGAAGCTGACAGAATAAATATTGTAGTCCTGGCAGGTGGCATCAACCGTGTCAGCCTTTACGACGGCTATAGCGCCGGGTATAAGGCATTGACCCTTCTTGAGGGAAGACCGATGATCCGGTTTGTTCTTGATGCGCTCGATAATGTGCCGCAGGCGGGGCGAATATGCATTGTTGGGCCGGATGAAGTCCGAAAGGGCATCGATGACCGCTCGCGCTATGAATATGCCCCTGGGGGGAATAGCCTGAAAGAAAGCATCTTCAGCGGCCTCGGGCATTTCAGCGATTCTCCCATCGTGCTGTTCATTCCAGCAGACCTGCCGCTCATCAGGCCTGCCACGGTGATCGCTTTTTTAAGACTGTGTGAAAGGACGGAAACGTCCTATGCCGCGGCCATGTTCTGGGCAATGGTACCCGAGAAAAGTTTCACGGGTCCTTTCATTAGGGTGACGAAAGGCTTCAACCGCTTTCGGGACATATCCGTCTGCCACGGCAACCTGTTTTTAATCACTCCGTCGGTTCTTAAGAATGATAGGATAACCTCCAGGATCGATGCCGTGTACGATGCCCGTAAGAGTTCCATTAAGGCAGCCCTGGAGATAGGACCGGCCATGGGTTTGAGTTACCTCGTGGGAGTTCACTTATTCCGGGTTATGACCCTGAACCAGACGGCGCGCAGCCTTTCACGCCACCTGGGAATGGGAATGATCCCTGTCCTTCTGGAGTATCCGGAGGTTGCGGTAGACATCGATACTTCTGAGGATTATGCATTCGCGCTGGAGTGGATCGCCAGGCAAAAGGCAGATTCAACAGCCTAATCTGGCACGATGATCTCGACCACCAGCGGGAGATGATCGGATGCTGTTCTGGCAAAGTCTGAACGTGGAACAGCAGCGCTTCTCACCCCGATATCTTTTGAAGCAAACACATAATCGATGCGCACCAGGGGAAGCCGGCTCGGGTACGTATTACGAGGACGCCCATTCGCTCTAAGCTGAACATCCATGAGAATTCCACGGACACTCCTGACCACATAGGAATTTGGCAGTGCGTTCAGATCGCCGCAAAAGATTATCGGCGGCCTGCAGTCAGGGTGTCCAAGCCATTCCGGCCCCGTAAGCCTGTCAATCTGCAATCTGCGCTCCTTCTTCCTGAGACCGAGGTGTGTGTTAAAAACCTGTATCCTCCGGTCTCCAGCGGCAGTTTCTGCCCAGATGACGCCTCTCGGCTCGAGCGTCTCAGGAGAATCCAGAGTCGGAAGGCCCTCTGCTTTCTTCAGTGAAAGCGGATATCTGCTTAGCAGGGCGTTACCGTAGCGTCCCTCCTCAAGCCACCAGCAGGGAGAAAAGTGACAATGCATCTTCAGTTGATCTGCTATTGCCTGAGCTTGATCCACAAATCCGGAGCGAGGCAGACCCGCATCAAGTTCCTGAAGCGCCACAATTTCGGCACTGCTTGCGGCGATGATTTCGGCTATTCGGGAAGTGGAAACCTTGTGGTCCCTGCCGCGGCAACTGTGGACATTATATGTCATCACTTTCACTTCCATATGCGCTTTGATACAATTTGATCATAGCACAGCGTGAAGAAAAGGTTATTCATTCTTGTCCTCATAGCAGGTCTCAGCATTCTTGTGTGGCTTAACGCCCATCAATACCTGACATTCGAAAATCTGAAAGCTCACAGGGAATTATTGCAGAGATACGTAGCTGAGCATTATTTACTTTCAGCAGCGGTCTTCGTGGCTTATTTTGTATCAACGGCATTACTTGTGCCGGGGGCGGTCGCTTCTACCGTGGCGGGCGGATTCCTCTTCGGCGTTGTGATGGGCGCAATTTACGTAAATATCGGGGCCGCCGTAGGGTCCGCCCTGGCTTTCCTCTCCTCGCGCTTTCTCATCGGCAATTGGGTCCAGAAGAGATACGGGAACCATTTGAAACGTTTCAATGAAGAAATTGAAGAGCACGGCCTCAGCTACCTGTTCACACTCAGGATCGTCCCCGCGCTTCCTTTTTTCGTCACAAATTACCTGGCGGGGATGACAAAAATACCGCTGAGAAAATTCATGCTCGTCACGGTATTGGGCACGATTCCCGGTTCCATCGTATATA
>DATHCU010000040.1:0-2495 GCA_035319385.1 Thermodesulfovibrionales bacterium | reverse complement strand
GATAACAACTGGAGATGCTCACTGGCAGACCATGGTCTTTACAATACTCTGCCTTACTCAACTAGGTCACGCAATGGCGATACGATCGGAAAGGGAATCTTTGTTTAAAATAGGGATATTTTCCAATAGAGCGATGCTCGGTGCAGTGCTCTTGAGTTTCGGCCTCCAGATGATGACGATATATATGCCCGGTTTGAATCCGATCTTCAAAACTCAACCATTAACTGTGGGAGAACTGACCGTCACGCTTGGCGCCTCCTCGTTGGTGTTTTGCGCGGTCGAGGCAGAGAAGTGGTGGAGGAGGAGCAGGGCTTGGAAGTAGTGCGACGACCGTTGCAGAGCAGGACATCTGCGCTGAAAGGCGGCGTATGTTAGAAACTTGCTTCGACGGAAATATGCTATATTTATTTAATGACACATCCGATACTCATAGTTGAAGATGATGCGAAGATATCTCGTATAGTCAAGGTTTACCTTGAGGGTGCGGGATACAGAGTGTCTACTGCGGAAAGCGGCAGGGGGGCAATTGAGCTTGCCCTGAAAGAGATGCCATCCCTTGTGATACTGGATCTCATGCTCCCTGATATGAGCGGTGAGCAGGTCTGTCAGGAGATGAAGGAGATCGGCGATTTCCCTGTTATTATGCTTACGGCAAAATCGTCGGAAGAGGAGAGAGTAGCGGGGTTCGGTTTGGGGGCTGATGACTATGTTGTAAAACCTTTCAGCCCGAAAGAACTCGTCGCGAGAGTCAGGGCCGTATTGAAAAGACTAAAACGTGGAGATATTCCGGAAAAGAGTATTATGAGTTTCAATAAGGGTCTGCTTACTGTAGATACTGTCAGCTACGAGGTAAGAAAGTCGGGGGCTGCTGTGACCATGACTCCGACAGAGCTTAAGATTCTTGAAGTCCTCGCAGGGTCTCCCGGGAGGGTTTTCACGAGAGGAGAACTTGTGGAGCACGCGCTCGGATACCAGTTCGAAGGTTACGAAAGAAGTATAGATGCCCATATAAAGAATATCCGCCAGAAGATAGAGGACGATCCAAAGAATCCCATTTTCATCAATACGATCTACGGAGTCGGGTATAAATTTGTCGGAACCAGGGATGTTTAGAAGCCTCTGGGTCAAGTATCTTGTCCTCCTCTTTTCCGTTTCTGTAATCTCCCTGTCAGCTTCTCTCTTCCTGCGGGAGATGATCATCAGCGACTTTGAAGAATACCTCGAAGGCGAAGCTGAGGACAGAGTCTACCGCATACTGGCTGCTGTCGAAGGGTCATATGAGCAGCATGGAGGCTGGGACAAAAGCGCCCTGAAGGAAAATGCGGTGTGGGCGCTGTTGCTCGGATATGAAGTCAAAATCCTGGATGTCGACAACCGTGAGCTGGTAAACACCAGGGATGCCATCGAATCTTTGCCGCCACTGATGAAAAGGCGTATCGTCTCCGTATCGGGGTTGCTCACAGACGACAAAAAACATGTGCGTAAGGCCCTTGCGCCCTATCCGCTGTTTCTTAAAGGGAGGGACATTGGATCTCTGGTAATAAAACCGTTGATCTTTCAGGAGGGAGAAGAAAAGGAAACGGTTTTCAAGATGAGATCGAACAGATTCGTGCTCATTTCATTACTGTTCCTGGGTGGGCTTTCACTTCTTCTTAGTTTCGTATTCTCGAGAAAGTTGACGAAGCCGATAAAGAGGCTGACTGAAGCGGCCCGGCAGATCAGCGACGGCAATACCGGGAGCAGGGTGTCTGTCAGGGGCAACAACGAGATCAGCACACTGGCAAAGACGTTCAATTCAATGGCGGAGAATCTCGGGGTATACGAATCCCTGCGGAGAAAGATGACGGCGAATATTGCCCATGAATTAAGGACCCCCCTGACAGCAATGAGGGGGGAGATTGAGGGTATGCTCGATGGTCTGATCAAAACCGACAGGGAAAGGCTTCAATCCCTGCTGGAGGAGACAGAGAGGCTTAAGCATATCATAGAGGGCTTGGAGGAGCTGTCTCGCGCTGAGGCAAGCATCCTGGAGCTGAAGAGGAGGTCATTTGATCTGAGGCAGTTCTTGCTGGGCATCAAGGCCAGGTTCGATAAATTGTTTGCAGACAAGGGGGTCAGCCTCGAAGTCGACTGCGCCGGGGTGGAGTTGAACGCAGACCCCGAGAAGCTCAGTCAGATCGTGATAAATCTTATCAGCAATGCTTTGAGAGCCACTGGCAGCGGCGGTCTGGTCAGGATGGCAGCCGGGTCCTCGAAAGACGGCGTATTGATCGAGATATCCGACACGGGATCGGGCATAAAGCCGGAAGACCTGCCATTCATTTTCGAGAGGTTTCATAAGGGCCCTGATGGCGGACTCGGCCTTGGCCTAACCATCGCGAAGGAACTCGTTGAAGCGCATGGAGGCAGGATCGAGGTCCGGAGCGAGTTAGGAAAGGGCTCCACATTTGCCATTCAAATTCCGAATTTCACAATTTCTTCATAATTCCTTCGAG
>DATHCU010000039.1:0-3401 GCA_035319385.1 Thermodesulfovibrionales bacterium | reverse complement strand
GAAAGATCTCTATCTTCCCGTGGCCCTCCAGTCTCGTAATAGGATCTATAGTGATACGTTTACTCATATGCCTCCATAATCATCTCTTCCTACGCAGCATTGAGGCAGGCAACGCGTAGAAATAGAAAATGCCGGCCGGGTCGGCAATTGAATCAATAACCTTCTTTATTCCGGCTTCGTCATCGGCTTCTATAATTGAGGCAAGACTGGACAGAAACCTGGCGCCCTGGTCAAAGACCCTGCTGGTCGGGCCAAAGCAACCCCTGCATGGCATATTCGCATTTATGCACCTCTCTCCGCACCCGTCTCTTGTCGCAGTGCCGAGACAGATTACACCCTGATCAAGAAAACATCTCGCAGGATCAAGAAGCACTTCGTGGACCCTCTTGATTTCCTTTATGACAGCCTTTTCCGGTTTTGTATCCCTTCTCCTGCAGGAGTCGCACAGGGCTCTGTCGGGTGCGAGAACGGCACCTTTTTCGGGCAGGCCTCCAGTGAGTATTGCCTCCACAGCCTTCAGAATAAGGTTGGGAGGAGGCGCACATCCTGGGATGTAATAATCTACATCTATTACCTGATCAAGGGTGTAAACGCTGTCATAAAACTCCGGCAGTGTTAATTCACCTTCCTCTGTGGTTATCTTCTGCTGAGGAATTATCTTATCCGGATTGGATACGGAAGGTGCATTGAGATATACCCAATCGAAAACGGTATTTCTGTCCACAAAGTTGGCCAGTCCCGGCGTGCCGCCGAGATGTGCACAGGCACCAAAAGCCACTACCAGACCTGATTTCTTCCTGAGGAGTCTCGCCATGTGCTCTTGTTCGCCTGTCCTTACGCCGCCATTTATAAAGCTGACGGCTATATCTCCGTCCTGCAAAGCTTCAACGTCCTTTGTCTTGAAGTCCATCGCAACCGGCCAGAATACAAAATCCACAGCTTCTACAACCTTCAGAATGTCTTCCGCCAGATCGACTACTGCCTCCTCGCATCCCCCGCAGGAAGCACACCAGTAGAAAGCCACCTTCGGCTTAGCCATGCAGGCTCTCCTCTTCCATACCTGTCTGCCCGTCGATCGGCAGTGGTTTAGATGGGGCCAGCGGCCCCAACAGCGTTATCGTTTTGACCATTTCGTTTACGGTTTCCACGAATTTGTCCCCTTCGCTCGCGGAGACCCAGTCGAGTCTGAGACGGGCTTCTTCAATGCCGAACTGGCTGAGGACTTTTCTCAGGAGATGATATCTTCTCAACGCCTTGTAATTGCCTTCCTTGTAGTGGCAATCTCCGGGATGACATCCGAGGATGAGGACCCCATCCGCGCCGCTCTGAAATGCCTTCAAAACGAATTCGGGTTCAATTCTTCCGGTGCACATCACGCGAATAACCCTGACATTAGGGGCATAAGTCTTTCTCGAACTGCCGGCAGCATCCGCGCCCGCGTATGAACACCAGTTGCATAGAAATCCAACTATCTTCGGATCGAAGCCTTCTATTTCAGGACCTCCCTTATCTCGGCAAATATCTGCTCCGTAGTGAAATGCCTTCCCTTTATAGAGCGGCTGGGACAGGCGGCAACACATGTCCCGCAGCCTTTGCACAAGGCCGCATTTATGACCGACACCTTCTTCTCTTTGTCAAAAGTTATGGCTTTATACGGGCAGAGACCAATACATGTCATGCAACCCGAGCATGCGTCCCCGTCTACCTCTGCAGAAGCAGCCTCCAATTCCAGTTTCCTGCCGGGCATAAGGATCGACAAGATCTTACCGGCTGCAGCCGCTCCCTGGGCAACGGAACCCTGGATATCCTTCGGACCCTGTGCACAACCGGCAATACAGATACCCTCTATATTGGTCGAGACAGGAGCCAGTTTCGTGTGTCCCTCGGCAAAGAAGCCGTCTCTGCCTTGCGCGATGCCGAGTAGCCCGGCGATTCTTGCAGAGTCCCCAGATGGGATAATAGCAGGGCAGAGAACCACCATGTCAGAGAGGATTTCCCGCTTCTTGCCTGAAACATCCGTGCAGAGAACATTGAGCCTTTTGTCGTCCTGTATTATGTCAGCACGCATTGGGAGCCCTGTATGGATGAAATGAATGTTGTCGTCAGCCCTGACAGAGTCCAGGAATGGCTGATTGTCCTTTCCCGGAACGCACCAGTCAGCGTATATATGATAGATATCTGTTGAAGGCAGGTGTTTTCTTATCAGTCGTGAGTACTTCAGAGCATATAGACAGCATATCCCCGAACAGTATTCATGGTGATCCTTGTCACGACTGCCGACGCAATGGATTATCGCGATAGACTCAGGTTCCCTTGCGTCCTTCATGACGAGCTTTCCACCGGTGGGGCCTGTCTGAGATAATATCCTCTCAAACTCGAGACTTGTATAAACCTCCGGAGTGCTTCCATACCCGAAGGGAAGAAGAGCTGAAGGATCAAAAAGATCAAAGCCTGTTGCGACTATAATGCCTCCCGCCTCTCTTACTACGGTTTCCTCTTTGTCGTCATAATTGATAGCATCGAACATGCAAGCCTCCTTGCAGAGACTGCACTCTTCGGTCTTGTGCCGTTCGTATTCCTCTTTTGTAATGAGGCCCAGATCCAGGGCCTCTCTGCAGATGTCCGATTCTCCCTTAAAGCGTATGCAGTGCTTCTCGTCGATCACAGGGACATTCGGCAGCGCTCCGGTATATGGAACATAAATAGCCTTTCGGTCACTCAGCTTATAGTCAAATTCATTCTTCGTTTTTATTGGACAGGCATCATAACAGGCGCCGCAGCCGATGCATTTGTCCCTGTCGACACGAGTAGCTTTCTTTATGATTCTGGCTGTAAAGTTCCCGATAAACCCCAACACCTCCTGAACTTCGCTGCAGGTGTGCACTTCGATGTGCTCATCGTGAAGTATCTCGTCCATCGCCGGTTCCAGCATGCAGGATGCGCATTCCATCTTGGGGAAGACGTCCTCATACCTTGCCGGCCTGCCGCCTATGAAGGAGTTCTTCTCAACCAGGTAAACTTTCCTCCCTGCCTTTGCAAGCAACAGAGCGGATTCCATGCCCGCGGGCCCGGCACCGATGACTATTACATTCGTATTGACGTCGATCTCGCGCTTCTCAAGAGGTTCATTCAATGCAACCCTCTTTACGGCGGCCCTTATATAGGATTTTGCTTTTTCGGTTGCGGCACGGCTGTCCGAAGTCGCCCACGCTACCTGCTCCCTTATGTTGACCATCTGAAAGAGATATGGGTTGATGCCCGATTTCTTCAGGACATCCCTGAAGGTTTTTTCGTGTTCTTTGGGCGTGCAAGCTGCTATTACAACGCGGTCAGGGCCTTCTTTGACAATATCATCGGCCAGAAAACTCTTGCCGTCTTCAGAGCAGAAAAGATTGTGGGTT
>DATHCU010000038.1:0-2777 GCA_035319385.1 Thermodesulfovibrionales bacterium | reverse complement strand
GTCAGCGCGTTCTTCGAGAGCTCGATCCTGATCTTCGAAGGGTACCACAAATCGCCTGACTTCTCCGGGTTCTCGTAGTAGATATCAAGTTCCCTGCCGTCTTCCACAGATATGATCTGTCTAACAGGCAGCATTGTCTTCTCGTCAATCCATATCTGTCTCCTGGAGTTTGTAAGGATGAACTTCCCTTCCTTTTCCTGCACCTCAAAATCCTTTATGTCCCACCAGAACAGGCAGTCACGCAAACCATCCGTCAGAATCAGGGCCTTGTTCTTATCAATCGAGGGAGAGCTCTTTACTACTCCGTTTGAGGATGAAAGCTCAAAGGCAAGAAAACCGAATGAATAGATGCGCATGTTAACATAGCCCGATCGGGAAACATACACGGCGCCGTCCCCCTTTATCTCGGAGTCCTCCTTCTCGTAAACAAGGGAAAACACGGTATCGATTCCTGCGATGTTCTTCCGCGCGGCAAGGGCATCATTCAGGTCCATACCCTCGAATGAAGGCATCGCCACGTGCTTCGGCGCACACGCGAAGAGTACGATCAGGATGCTAACTGAAAACAGCCGAGAGACAGTCTTCAACATTTTTCACTCCTATTATCTGCAATCCGAAATCTCCTTTTATTTTCTCATAATTCCCCGCCGGAATAACAGCTCTCCTAAAACCGATCTTCGATGCCTCTTTTATACGGGTCTCGGCATGGGCTACGGCCCTTATCTCGCCCGACAGTCCAACCTCGCCGAATACGAACAGTCTTGGGTCCACCGGGACATCCCGCATGGAGGACGCAATAGTCGTAACTACGCCAAGGTCGACAGCAGGTTCAACAATCTTCAGTCCGCCGACCACATTCACAAAAACGTCCATGCCCCCCAGATGCATCCCAACTTTCTTCTCGAGTACAGCCACCAGGAGATTCACCCTGTTATAGTCTACGCCGATAGTGGTCCTTCTCGGCATACCAAAATTGGTCTGAGACACAAGGGACTGTATCTCGACCATCAGAGTGCGCGTACCCTCAACAGTTGCAACTACCGTCGACCCCGAGACATTCATGGGTCTCTCAAGGAGAAATAGCTCCGAAGGATTTTCAACTTCAAGCAACCCCGCGTCCGACATCTCGAATATGCCTATCTCATTGGTGGAACCGAAGCGGTTCTTCACCGTGCGCAACAATCTGTAAGCATGTCCGCCGTCGCCTTCAAAGTACAAAACGGTATCAACAATATGTTCGAGCACCCTGGGACCGGCTATGGACCCTTCTTTTGTGACATGTCCAACAATAAACACAGGGATGTCCGATTTCTTGGCAAAGTGCATCAGCTTTGATGCGCATTCTCTCACCTGGCTCACGGACCCGGGCGCCGACGTGATATCCTCTGCATATACGGTCTGGATCGAATCAACGACCAGGACCTTCGGATTCAGCTTCGATGCCGTGCTGACGACGGATTCGAGAGACGTCTCCGCGAGGAGTATGATATTGTCGGAGTTGATCGAAAGCCTTTCAGCCCTGATCTTTATCTGTTCCGGAGATTCCTCACCCGACGCGTAAAGGACACTTCCATGCCTCTCTGAAATTCCGGCCAGAGTCTGAATCAGGAGGGTTGATTTTCCGATCCCGGGGTCTCCTCCGATGAGGACCACAGAGCCCGAGACCACTCCCCCTCCCAACACCCTGTCAAGTTCGCCTATCCCTGTAGAGGTCCGCTGCCCTGATTCGTGTCTGACGGAACTGAGGGGCTGCGGCTCGGATTTACCGAGATGAGCGAGGAGTGACGTATGACGGGTAACGGGTTCCTTCTTTTCTTCGGCAAAGCTGTTCCACGCACCGCAGTCCGGACACTTCCCAAGCCACTTGGCGCTAGAATAACCACAAGCTTGGCACTGAAAAAAGGTCTTAACTTTCTGCATCGTTTCAATCCCGTTTCAATTATAACAAAAGCATCCGGCGGAAAACCCGCTGCTTAGTCCGCAGGATGACAATTTCTTCTGATTGTGTTAATGTCTGTAAATGCTGCCGCACAATCACTTCCTGATCGCAGCACTGGCCATAACTCCGGTGGCCGTCATATTTCCGAACGACAGATCTTTTACCGGCATAGCTGAGTGGGTAGTGGCTGGAGGTCTCCTGTCTGCGGCCATAGATCTTGACATATTCGTTCTCGTGCTCCTGAAGTCAAGAGACCATGAGAACCTGAAGCGCTTCAGAAATCCGCTGGAGATATACCGGAGCTTCCGGCTCTTCATGGAGACTATCGATGAGACAGGCGTGCTCAGGACAGGGATGATGACACACTATGTCCTTTCCTTCCTGATACTTGTGCTCTGCTATTTTCATCTGGCCGGATACTTCATACCTGTTGCCTTAGGCGTGGTAACGCATCTGCTGAGCGATATGCCAAAGCTGAAGAAAATCTGAGGCCGAACTTCGACTCATCAAAACCGGACTGAGACTATTCCGCTTCTTCGAGATAGTCCTTCAATTTTTCCTGCAGAGAATCCGGCCACTCATCCTGAAACAGGAAGGCATTTACTTCCTCCTTGGTGAGGGACTGCTTTATCTCAAGGGGCAGACTCCGCAGAGCATGCATCCTCTCCGGGTCAATCTTCTTTGCTCCACACTTGTTTTCCATAATACCTCCGATAGCTTATTATGAGACATTCTCCACAATTTCCGCAATATTCGCACATCGTTAGACCTATCGGGCCTGGTTTGTTGGTCAAAGCTGGCGGATATTGCATCCCCGACCCTGCTTATTCTGATTATT
>DATHCU010000037.1:0-6369 GCA_035319385.1 Thermodesulfovibrionales bacterium | reverse complement strand
CCCGATAGTCGTGAGGAGGGAGAACCCGCGCGAAGATTTTCAAGCTGTAATGAGCAAAGGTAAGGAACTGTTGGCCGGAGGCACTTCCGTCATCATCTTCCCCCAGAGTACGCGCGCTCCGGAATTCATTCCCTCCGAGTTCAATACCCTGGGTATTAAATTGGCGAAGGCGGCAGGCGTCCAGGTTGTGCCGGTTGCGCTGAAGACCGATTTTTGGCGGAACGGCAAATACCTTAAGGAACTGGGTCCACTGGACCGCACCAAACCGATTCATTTCGCCTTTGGCCATCCTTTCCCGATCATCGGCAATGGCAAAGATGAACATAGGAGGGTAGTTGACTTCATAGTCAGCAACTTGCAGGAATGGGGAGCTGCTGTCGGGAAGCAGGAATAGTCCCCGAAATGTCGAGCGACACATGGAAGAGGAGGTAAGGCGTGAATCTCGAAGATCCGATATTTTCGATCAACGATACCCTGAGGAGCATAAAGAAGCGGCACAGCATAAGGAACTTCAATGAGACAGATGTGCCGGAGGACCATATTGCCGCCCTGCTGAAGGCCGCCAATGAGGCGCCCTCAGCCCATAACCAGCAGCCCTGGCGGTTTATTGTGCTGAAGGGAGAGAAGAAACAGGAATTGGCCCAACTCGTCTCTTCCCATGCCGCGTCATTTCCCAAGCCGGCTTCGGCTCTGCTCAGAATGGCATCAAAGAGCATCATGAGTGCACCTGTTGTGATTGCCATCTCAAACACGGGTGAACTTATCGAACGGGGCATGAATCTCTTTAAGCTGGAGAAAGAAATGGCCCACGATTTCTTCCGCACCATGGAGATACAGAGTTCCGCTGCCGCAGCGCAGAATCTTCTATTGGCTGCAACATCGTTGGGTCTGGCTACCGTGTGGCTGGGCATACTATTTCTGATGAAGGACAGTGTCCTGCAGTTTCTGGGTGAGCCTGCTGGCGAATTTATGGCCGTAGTGCCGGTTGGATATGCGGCGAAGCCAAGCTCCGGCCCGCAGAAACAACCCGTGGATGTGAAGGTGAAATATCTCGTCTAGACCGATCACAGGGGATCTATAACGGACCAGACGCCCTCTCAGGTGTCTTTAATCTTCAGAACGTATCCTGTCCCTCGCACCGTGTGTATGAGCTTTGGTTGAAAGCCCTTATCAACCTTGTCCCTGAGAGATTTTATGTGAACGTCTACGACATTTGTTCCCTGTTCCAGAGTATATCCCCAAACCTTCTCGATAATCTGGGTCCTCGATAGGACTTTGTCTTTGTGCCTCAGAAGAAATTCAAGCAAGGCAAATTCCTTGGCCGTCAGCGTCAATTCCCTGTCGCCCCTAAAGGCCCGCCTCGACAACAGGTCCATCTTCAGATCTGCCAGAGAGAGTTCGCTGGCAAGATCCGAAGACCTTCTTATCAGGGCCTTCACACGCGCTATCATCTCGACGAGAGAAAAGGGTTTGGTGACATAGTCATCGGCCCCGATCTCAAGGGATTCAACCTTGTCAGCGATGGCACCCAGACCCGTAAGCATCAATACGGGGGTCCTTATCCCTTCTTCTCTAATTTTCTTACACAAGTCCTTTCCGTTTATGCCGGGCAGCATGATATCCAGGATGATGAGGCCATAATTAGTGGAGGTTGCCATTGCCAGGCCGTCAACGCCATTCGATGCGATATCAACTGTAAATGACTCTTCTTCAAGCCCGAGCTTTACAAAAGCAGAGATATCCCCATCGTCTTCGACCAGCAGGACTTTCATAGTAAACGCCGTGAGTAGATGATCAAATCTACTTGATCCTTTTCGAAATCAACTTGAACTCCTCTGTCCCCGCTATCTTCAACAGCTGAAATAGCACTGACTCGGTGCATGTCACAACAGCTCCCGCGTCACGCATGAACTCAGTCGCCGTCTTCCAGTTCTCTTTGGACCTCGAGCAGACGGCATCTTTCACCAGATGGACATTGAACCCCTCGCGCATGAGTCCAATGCACGTCTGTAAGATGCAGACATGGGTTTCCATGCCGGTCAGTATCAGGGTGTTTTTCTTTAAACCCCTGATCTTATCCAAAAATGAGGGTTCCTCGCAGCAGCTGAAGGCAAGTTTCTCAATCGGCTCATTATCGGGCAATGCCTTTGCTATCTCATCCACGGTATGTCCCAGACCCTTTGGATACTGCTCGGTAACAACCACTGGAATGCTATACAACTTTGCGATTTCGATAAGATGGAGGCAGTTATTCACGACCGCTTCCCTTGCCTTCATAACCGACGCAAGTCTCTCCTGTATATCAACGATCACGAGAGCGGAGTTGTCAGTATCCAGAAAGAACTTGTTCATATCGATTTCCTATTCAACAACACAAATCGCTAGACCTGTTCCGTTAGTGATTACCATATTGGTGATGCTTCCCATGACGAGTCTCTTTGCCTTTGAGTAGCCATGCCTTCCTATTACAAGCATCTGATACCCGCCGTCCCGGGCCTCTTTCAGGATGCAGTCGGCTACAACGTCGAGAGCTTCAACCTGAGACTTAGTCTCGATCTGTTCCTTCCTGAACCCGCTCTTCTCCAGTAATTCCGCAGCCTCCTTGAAGATCGGGCCGAGTTTCAGCTGCTGATTCTCCTTCCATTTCTGTATCACCTCGTTCCTCGACTTCCTTTCTTGTTCGCCCAGGATATGGCCGTCGTCCCAGAACATAGGCGGGAAATCCGGCAGGACATGAAAGAGAGTAATCTGCACGTCGTCCGATACACCCATCAACTTAGCCGTGAAATCTACAGCCCGTAAGGCATTTTCCGACTCATCGATCGCAACGAGAATCTTCTTCATTTCGCTTCCCTCCATTTCAAACGCCTGCCGTCATAGTTGACCAGATAAATCCTGCAAGCGGGCTCTTTGTAATCGTCCGCAGACCAGCCTTTATCAATAAGGATACCATGAACTATTTCGCTTTTCCAGGCATCTCACCGTGAGCCTCAACAAGGGACCGGATGGGCCACGTCCTTGCTTGATGACATAGCTAACTCCCTGTGATACTATATAAATGCTATATGAACCCAGAGACTGTAGAGTTTGGCAATATCAGCGCCGGCCCTGAAGACAGGATGCTACTTGAACGTATAAAGGATATATACAGGAGGATATCCTCTGCGGTTATCCGGTCGGGCAGGAACCCCTTCGATGTTAAACTCGTCGCCGCAACAAAGAGGGTGCCTGTTGAGAAGATCAAGACAGCGGCAGACCTGGGCCTTAGGGTCTTCGGGGAAAACATGGTGCAGGAGGCACGGGAGAAGATAGTGGCCTGCAGATCTCAATGTCCGGGCTACGCAATCGAATGGCATATGATAGGGCATCTCCAGAAGAACAAGGCTAAAGCCGCGGTTCAGCTGTTTGAGATGATTCATTCTCTTGATTCACGTGACCTCGCAGTGTTATTAGATCGATATGCCGGGGAGACGGGAAAGATCCAGAGAGTTCTGATAGAGGTGAAACTATCTCCTGAGACTACGAAATACGGAGTGGCAAGAGAAGATCTTATGTCCCTAGTGGAATTGGTTTCGGAGATGAAGAATCTGAAGCTTGAAGGATTTATGACGGTGCCTCCCTTTTCTGGCAATCCCGGTGCGGCGCGGCCGTATTTCAGAAACCTCAGATACCTTCGGGATGAAGCTGAGAAACTCGGGATAAAACTACCGGAGCTTTCGATGGGGATGACAAATGATTACGAGGCTGCGATCCTGGAAGGTGCGACCATGGTAAGGATCGGAACCGGAATTTTTGGAGAAAGGAAATACGTATGATAGGTTTCATCGGCGGCGGAAATATGGCGGAAGCTATGATAAAGGGGATCATCCAGAGCGGGAAGAGAGACATAATGGTCTCTGAGCTGAGGGAAGATCGGCGAGCTTATCTTGAAAGCACTTATGATGTGAAGACAACCCCTGATAACAAAGAGGTTGTGAAGAATTGCGAGATCATTATAATGGCGGTCAAGCCGCAGAATATGGATGACGTTACGTCCGAAATCGGAGGGCTGGTATCGACGGAACAACTGGTTGTCTCGATAGCCGCCGGGGTTACGTTGTCTTATCTTACATCAAGGCTCAAGACGGCAAAGGTGATAAGAGTGATGCCCAATACCCCTGCGCTCGCCCAGGAGGGGATGTCGGTGCTGTCGTTGTGCGAATGCATACAGGATAGGGAGATGTCCGTAATAAGGGGAATCTTCTTGTCCATTGGTAAGGTTCTGGTCCTGCCCGAAAAATATATGGATGCGGTCACGGCTGTCTCGGGCAGTGGGCCCGCGTTTATCGCTCTATTTATCGAGAAGCTCATAGATGCCAGCGTCAAAGCAGGTCTTTCCAGGGAAAATGCATCTGAGCTTGCCATCCAGACTCTGATAGGCACAGCCAAACTTCTGGAGACGGGCATGCCTCCCGGCAAACTAAGGGAGATGGTGACTTCACCCGGCGGCACTACGGCTGCGGGACTCAAAGTCTTTGAGGACAGGGGGTTTTCCGATATGGTTAACTCGGTTGTTCAGGCCGCGGCGGAAAGATCGAGAGAACTGGGGAGAAAAGGCTAATGTTCATTATCGCAAATTTCATAATTGCCGCTGCAAGCATTCTCAGAGTTCTGCTCGACATCTATATGTGGATCGTGATTATTTCGGCCTTATTAAGCTGGGTCAATCCCGACCCATACAACCCTATAGTGAGATTCCTGCACGCCGTCACTGACCCTGTCTTGAATCGCATCAGGCGCGTGATCGGTTACAGGCTCGGTCCGATAGATATCTCTCCCATGGTTGTAATACTTGGAATAATGTTTGTAAAGTATTTCATAATACAATCTTTGATCGAGTTTGCCTATAAATTGAAAGGAGGCATCGCACTATGAGGATAACGCCGCTTGATATCCAGCAGAAACAGTTCCCGATGAAGATACGGGGGTTTGATGTCGAAGAGGTCTACGCGTTCCTGGAAGTGATCAGAGAAGAGATGGAAGACCTTCTCAGAGAGAACGCATCCCTTAAGGAGAATGTGCAGAGGCTGGAGAATCAGCTTAAGGAACACAGGGATATGGAGACCACACTTAAGGAAACTCTTATGACCGCGCAGCAGATGGTCGATGACTATAAATCAAATGCCCGGAAGGAAGCGGAGCTTGTGGTGAAGGAAGCCGAACTCAAGTCAGACTCTATCCTGAAAGAGGCCCAGGAGAAGGTCATCAAGATCCATGAAGATATTGTTGACCTGAAGGGCATAAGGCGCCATTTCAAAGAAGAGATCAAGAGACTGGTAGAAAGCCATCTGAAGATGCTCGAGTTCGACAGGGAACGGGAAGAGGGGCAGGAGAGGCCCCGTGAGGAAGAGGAGGGCCTCAGCGAAGAATGAAATACAGCGCCCTGAAAGGGGTCCATGACATCTTCCCCCCGGATATTCATATCTGGCAGAAGGTCGAAGGAACTGCAAAGGATATTTTCTCCGCGTACGGTTTTCAGGAATTGCGCCCGCCTGTCATCGAGTCAACCGACATTTTTGTCCGGAGCATTGGCGAGTCATCCGATATCGTGGAAAAAGAGATGTACACGTTTAATGACAAGGCCGACAGGCGGATAACCCTCAGGCCCGAGGGGACTGCTCCTGTTGTCAGGTCCTATGTGGAAAACCATCTGTATAACCTTCCTTCGCCCCAGAAGTTTTTCTATTCAGGGCCAATGTTCAGGTACGAGAGGCCGCAGGCAGGACGCTTCAGGCAATTCTACCAGATTGGAGCAGAGGCTTTCGGCGTGAGCGATCCCAGGATCGACGCTGAAATGCTCTCTATGCTCAAACTCTTCTTCGAAAGGCTCGGATTAAAGGACCTCAATTTCCAGGTCAACTCGATCGGCTGTGAAAAATGCAGACCTGGGTACAAGAAAGCCCTGATTGATTTCTTTTCGGAGAAGCTCGAAGGGTTATGTCCGGACTGTAAACGTAGATATGATATAAATCCGCTCAGGATACTCGATTGCAAGGTTGAAGCGTGCGTGAATCTTAGAGAAGGGGCCCCGCGTGTTACCGATTCCCTGTGCGGCGAGTGCCAGATCCATTTCGATCAGTTGCAGGGTTTCTTAATGGCCCTGTCCGTACCGTTCGTAATTAACCCGAATATGGTAAGGGGTCTTGATTACTATACAAGGACTACCTTTGAGGTCACCTGTGAACACCTCGGCTCTCAGAACGCCGTTGCTGCAGGCGGACGTTATGACAGGCTGGTTCAGGAGTTTGGCGGCCCGCAGACGCCTGCGATTGGGTTTGCAGCGGGAATGGAGAGACTGACGACACTTTTGAAATCTTTTTCCGCGGACTT
>DATHCU010000036.1:0-2491 GCA_035319385.1 Thermodesulfovibrionales bacterium | reverse complement strand
CGCTGATATCAGGGTCCAGATCCCTGCCCTCGATCCTGAACTCTCCTGAAAGCCTCCCTGTTCCTACGAAATCCCTGTAGAATATCCTCACGGCCGGCCCGAACTCCGCGTTCCTTATGAATGCCCGCAGATCATACACAGGCTTGCCAAGATCAAAAAGATACCTCGCCTCAGGGAACGTCATTTTGCCCTTAATAGTGTGCTCTTCCCCCGATGATCTGAATACTGCCTGAGCGACTTCAAGAAGATTCTTCCGGTATGATAGGTCGGCCACGGCGCTTTCGGACTTGTATTCTTCGATAATGCATTCGGTTACGGAAAACCTGCCGTCGATCTTCGGATCTTCGAACGTACCCTTGACTTCGCCCGCAAAATAGCCGCGGCCTTTAAGTTCCTTGTAGTAAGGCAGGGCAAAATCCGCGACATTTTCCGTCGAGATTCTGGTTTTAAGGTTAAGAGCCTTGCCCGCCAAGTCAATTGTTCCGTTGAGATCTGCGCTTGACAGCGGAGTGCCGATATTCAGATTGGTGAGAGACAAAAGATCGTCCCTCAGCGAGAAATTGCCCTTTATGTCTTTTACCCTGTTGAGGACGTCGTCCACAGGCATCTTGTAACCTGGTATCCTCGCCCTCATCTCCGGATTTATCGACTTGTATGTGAAGAAGCCGTCAGGCTGGAATTTCTCGCCTGAAGATGAAAGCTCGCCGTCCACTTTGCCTGGTGGTATCCCGGGATCCCAACCTATCAGGTTCAGGACGGGCTTGCTGTCAACCGAACGGAACTTCACATTCAGGGAGAAAAAATCAACGACCGGCAGGTGTATCGACGCCGCTGCCTCCGCGGTCCCGCTGTAAATCCGTCCTGTTCCGTTTTTGAAGTCCATTACCCCATTCTTGTAAAGGACTTCACAGGTCATATCGTCTATGTCGACTCCGTAGAGGTTCCCCTTCTGAAGCCGTGCCTTTCCCTTTCCTGAGATACTGTCAAGTCTTCCAGAGATGGTCCCGTCCACTCCTAAAAAACCCTCGAGTTTCTCCTTCACACTCAGCAGTTCCATAAGCGTCTGCAGATAAAATTCCCCTTTGACCTTCAGATCAAGAGAGATATCCGAGAGTCCCCTCAGATCAAACCCAGACGGCGGCGTACTGATCGCCGGTGTGCGGCGCTCTTCGCTCCCGAGCATTATCGCACCCTTTGCAGCAATCCTGCCCTCACCGCTCTGTGCGAGGTGAAACATCCTTTTCAGAGAACTGATTATCAGGTCCAGCCCTGCTGTGAGCACCCCCCTGCCGTGGCCATAATATCCCCTTCCCGAAAACTTTGATCCGAACGCGCCGATTTCAAGCTGTTTCACTTCTATTAAGTCCTTCTTGAGAACAACCGACGTGCTCAAGTCGCAGAGAATCTTCGGCCAGCCTTCCCTCATAATGCTCAACTCTTTAACAGACGCCCTCAGTCTCTGGTCTTCCCCGGTCAGATATTCTCCCGAGAGGCCTTTGATCACAGCCTCGCCCTTCGGGTTCTCGTCCCTGAGCGATATATTGCCCCGGACTACTTCAACCACCCTTATCTTGACCTTGAAGGCGGTTTCCCTTTCTTTCTCTAGGTAGGCCTTCACATGGCTGATGATGCCTTCAAGTTGGTTCCTCGTTGTCTTCAGCGAAGGGTCTTCAATAACAAGCCTCTGCAATTTGATCTGCCTGTTGAGGATGGCGGAGAGAGAGACATAGCCCTTAACTCTGCGTGTGCTTACGATCGGCTGTCCGGACTCATCGGAAATCTTCATCTCCTTGGCTTCCAGATACAAAGGCAGGATGTTTACCGCAAAACGGCTGGCAGCGACCCTCTGACCGGTCACGTCCTCCAATTCAGGAATGATGACCCGCGTAAGCGCATCGGATATATATTGGCTTCTCAGAAAGAATGCGAACAGGCCTAGAATTGCCGCAACAAACAAGAAGACGATATACTTCTTGCGGCTGGTATGCTTTGTTGCTCCTCCCGCGTCAATCCCCAATATACAGGCTCCCTAAAACAAATTGTAGACGAATCAGCAGCTGGTCAGTTTTTCAACGGATATTTTAACAATTAGCCCGGTTTCTTGACTATAACCATTATTCTCTAAGACCAATAAGGCAATATAGGGCAGATCACTGCAGAACATCGGCCGCTTGCGGCCTTGAGATTGCGGCAGGCATGGCGGAATGTAGCAGGTTATCTTCTGTTGAGTCCAAACCTGGCAGACAGAGTCAGGCAAGATGTGGCACTTCTTTGAGTCAGGAAGTCTCATCCCTCCCGTTTGATGACGAGTACTCTCCGGCAGAACAGCAGGTAAATGAGCGGCGCGGCTCTTTGCCTGCCACTCATTTCCCTGCAACAACACATTAATGCATCCGCTTCATCGCTTCACACTTTCTTTTCTCATCCGTCTGCTCAGATACCCGAATCCGAGCAATCCGGAGTTCAACATGAGAAGCGTTCCCGGTTCAGG
>DATHCU010000035.1:0-2495 GCA_035319385.1 Thermodesulfovibrionales bacterium | reverse complement strand
CTTTCTCGATGAAATCATTCACAAGATTTTTCCGTTCCCTCTCGACAATATGGAGGGAGCAGTGCACAAATGAAACCCTTTGCGGATCGATGTGTTCGCAAAAGTCGTATACGAGGCCGCTTGAGAGGTTGCTATTTACGCTTATGGAATGCTTCTCCGTCAGACCCTTGCATAAGCAGATAAAGTCGGTGTGCAGAAACGGTTCTCCTCCGCTCATGTGCACGAGCCACGTCTTCCCGGAGTTGTTGAATGCATCGACAATTTCTTGCACGTCATGGCCCCTGTTCGCCGCCCGTCGTTTTTCTCTAGCCGACACGAAACAATATGGGCAGGAAAAGTTGCAAGACTTATTGAGGGCCCAGTCCGCGATTACATCGAATTCAAGCATCGGAGGATGCCGTCCTTTTCTTCTTTTGTCAATATACTTCGGTCTTCAGATTGAGGATATGACATATCCTAACACGTTCTCGAAACTTTTCGGCAGTTTATGGTCTCTCTACAACTCTGATGAGATATGCCGGGACCTGGCGGGAGACGAAGGCCTTCTCTTTATCCTTTATGACAATCTCCCCTGCAGAAACCATGTCAGCCTCACAAGGGGACTTACCGCCTCACCCGCCCGCCATTCAGTTGAATGCCGGCTTTCTTACGCTTTGTACAAGTCCTTCGCTAGCGCAACAGCTTCCTTTTGTGCAGATCCCCGACAACAAGAGAGACAAAGGAATCAATGGCAGGCTCGATGGAGTACCTGAAGGCCTCCTCGGATGATGCGGACCATATCGGCTTGTCGGATCTCGCATCAAAGACCTTTGCCTGTATCTTTAGGGAATATCCTTCCGAAACCGCGGCGTTGCAGCACTGGACATAATATTCATAGTACCCGTTGCCGATCAAGGATGGATATGTCTCGTACGTGCCGATGTCCCTGACGCTGACTGTGGTCACAACCAGAACTGAATCCACCCCGAGTTCGGCCACTTTCCTCAGGACCGTCTCTCTCTGGGGCATTTCATCTTCAGGGAAGATGGTATAACCGGGAATAACTTCTGCGCCCCTCTCCCTGAGACCAACAGCAAACCTCTCTTCCAGCGTCCTTCGAGTCCTGGTACTTGCGTCGACCCCCATAACAAGGATCTTCTTCAAAGGCCCGCCTTCGTAAGCAGTGTCATCCCACTCGGAAGTCAGAGTGGGTGCGGAACAGGAAGAGAAGATCATTAATAAAGTCACAATCGCCAAAGCGCCGGGAAAGAATCGTCTTTTCATACTGCCTCCAAAGGGGTCTTTCATAAAGTATACAAAACAAGATCACTTTTTTTGATATTTTCAAATAAGGGGGAGGGATTTCCCTAAAGTCGACACCAGATCAATTTCAGGCCGGTCTGCAAAATTGCTGAAGCGCAGTCCGGATATTGGCTGTCATTTAACCGGAAAGACGTTCGCAAGAAGACCGTCAAGAGGATTTGAGGTTCAGAGACTCATTCCTTAATGTTGAGTCTGGGACACTCATAGACTTCTGCCTGTTTCAACGGGAAGAAGCCAGATGTGATTCATTTTGAAGTTTGGAAGTGCCGTGGAGTTTTGCTAAAGTTGAGATATGAAACCGCAAGTCAATGTTATTACCATTGCCGTCAAGGATCTACAGCGTTCATTGAGGTTTTATCGGGAAGGGTTAGGCTTACCGACCAAGGGCATTATTGGAACTGAGTTTAAGGGCAGCAAGGATCAGGCGGCCGGCGCTGTCGTTATGTTCGAACTTTCAGGAGATTTGATCTTGGCCCTCTATCCTCGCACAGAATTGGCTAAAGACGCAAACGAGCAGATTGGGCCGCAAAGCAGCACGGAATTTAGCCTCGGATATATAGCTGAGTCAAGAGAAGAAGTCGACGACATATTAAAGAAAGCAGAAAAAGCCGGCGCGGAATTAACGGACGCTGCGCATGAACGGCCATGGGGCATTTATTCGGGCTACTTTAAAGATCCTGATGGTCACCTTTGGGAAGTTATTTATAACCCCTAAGTTGGCTAAAGGACCCATTTAGGACGCTGCAGCTACCCAAACATGCCGGCGTCAGCTTTGAATACGCCCCCCCTGGCTGATATAATAGAAAATCAATGCTGGGTGCTGAAGACCAGAAGTGAACTCACATTGTATCAAACGCCGATCCCCAGCAGCATGCACGTTTTGATAAAAGGCGGTAGAGGCATATGCAGGGGAAATATGGATAGAATCCGAGCCGCATAACGGATCACCTTTTTCTTCACCATACCTGTGCAGGAAGGAGGACAAAAGTGACGGCAGAAGCGAAGAAAGCGCTTGCCGTTCTCCTCATTGAGGACAACGGTGCGGACGCTTTTCTGACCAAAGAAATATTGCATGATAGCACGGTTCCGATTACGGTGCACGTCGCGCAGGATGCAGCAAAGGCTTTTGCACATATGCTGAGCGGCGGAGTGATGACGCCTGACCTTATTCTGATTGACTTAAACTCTCCGGC
>DATHCU010000034.1:0-3172 GCA_035319385.1 Thermodesulfovibrionales bacterium | reverse complement strand
TCGATCTTTGGTATAGAAGAAGTGGTGGAGACTGCACGATCTGGATCCATGAGCATACCTTAATCGTCAAGCCAAAAGATGCCGTGGGCATTTTTTCCGATATGACGTGCGACAAGCGCTTCTGCGGCGGCGATATTACATATGATACCCTTTGGAAAATTGATGTCAATCGCGACTGTAGTGCCAGAATCCTGCCTGATTGCAGTTTGTCCGACATGTGAACTTCGCTGATAGATATTATCCGGGGCGTGCCTATTTTTTCATGGGTGAAAGATTGTGTACCATCTCTGCCCCTATCAGAAAGATGCAGGAAGAATAGAATACCCAGAGCAGAAAGACTACAAACGCCGATAGCGGTCCGTAGATCGTCCCAAACTTGATGACAGTCCCGACATACCAGGTGAACAAGTGTTTTGCGACCTCGAGAAATATCGTCGTAAATAAAGCCCCTGAGAAGGCGTGGGATGCCCTGACCCTGACTTTAGGGAAAAAGATATACATCATCATAACCATGAAGAAGATGGTAAGGAAAGGCACCGCGTATTGAAGGAGAACCCTTGTAATGAGCCCGATCTTGAGATCAGGGAAGACATAGCTGAATGTCTTGATCAACGGGATCAGTGTGGTCGCCATAAAAGAGATGAAGAGCATCAGAATGATAAAGGTGATGATCAGAAGCGAGAGCACGATAGACCATAAGAAATTCCTCCTCTTCTTGACCTTGAAAATGATGTTGATCGCGTTCTCCAGAGAGGCGAATACCTGAATGGAGAGCAGGCCGTAAAGGACAAGGCTGAAAGTACCTATTGCCCTAAAGCTTATCAGTTTTCCCAATTCTTTCGTGATACCGGATGTAATATCAGGGAAGAAACTCGTCAGCCTGTTCGAAAGGAATTCGTAAAGTCCCGGATAGTGTCCAAGAAAGTAACCGAAAATAGCAATAAGAAAAAGACAGAACGGCAACAGGGCCATCATCGAAAAATATGACACTGAACCGGCCAGCATCATTCCGCCGTCCCTGAAGAAGTCTAAGAAGCTTTTTGGTATGAGTCGAAGATATTTCAATTGACAGGCCAGTCCATACCCCTGAGCGCTATTTCTTGGGTTTTGTCTTGCTTTTAGCTTTGATGTAAATCCGAATCGGGGTCCCTTTGAAGGAAAAGGCATTCCTGAGGACTTTTTCCATGTGCCGTATGTGCGCATCCTTGAAAGCAGCGGGATAATTGGTAAAGACTGCAAAGGCAGGCGGCTCAGCCTCCACCTGCGTTATGTACGATATCTTTATATCTTTGCCTTTATAGGGCGGCAGGTTGATCTCGTGAATTATGTCCCCTAATGCCCTGTTCAGCGAGGCGGTGGATATCCTTTTTCTCCTCTCGGCGATGATTTCATCAGCGACGGCGAAAATTTTGGTGATGCGTAGCTTTTCGAGGGCCGAGACCGTCAGGACAGGTGCATACTGAAGGAACCACATCTTTCTTAACAACTCTTTTCCATAGATGCCATAAACCTTTTCAGGTTCCTCGACCAAATCCCACTTGTTGAAGAGAAATACGGCCCCCTTGCCGTACTCCTCCACGATCCCCGCTATCCTCTGGTCCTGATCAACGATGCCGGCCTTTGCATCTATCACGATAAGCGCGACATCACACCTGTCGATGCTCCGCACAGCCCTGACCATCGAAAACCTGTCGAGCGAATAGCCGAGGCGGTCTTTCTTATTTAGACCCGCTGTATCGATAAGCAGGTACTTCCTGCCGTAGTAAGTGCACAAGCTGTCAACGGAATCTCTTGTTGTTCCCGGAAGCGAACTCACGATCATGCGCTTCTTGCTGAGAAGGGCGTTCACCAGAGTCGATTTGCCCACATTCGGACGACCTACGACCGCTATCTTTGGATAATCGACGTCTTCCTCCGCGTACGCGGGCAGCATCGAAACCAGTTTGTCCATAAAGTCGTCGTAGCCATATCCTGTCGCGGCAGATACAGGCCACAGGTCGGAGGCACCGATCCGATAGAAGTCATAAAGGCGGTCTTCGCGGGTTGGCGCATCGATCTTGTTTACCACCCAAAGCACATCTTTGCCCGAAGCCCTGATGACCCTTGAGAGATCCATATCTGAGGCAGTGAGACCGTCCTTTCCGTCGAGGAGGTGGATTATGACATCAGCTTCGTCGATCGCGAAGAGCGCCTGCTCTTTGATCTGGCCGAAGATATCATCGGAAGGTTCCTGATAGAAGCCTCCGGTATCGACAACCGCAAATGTCTTATCCTCCCATTGAACGTCTTTGTAGTTTCTATCTCTGGTGACGCCGGGAAAGTCTTCGATAATGGCGGTTTGAGCGCCTGTCATTTTGTTAAACAGGGATGACTTGCCTACGTTCGGCCTCCCAACTATTGCGACGATAGGTTTCAGCATACAATAATTGTACACTAATGATCGGCTTTAGTCTCGTAGTGCGCTCGCCGATTTGGCCGGGGCAAGAAAAACCCTCTTATTCAGAGGGGTCAAAGAGAAAGGAGGAGTTGTAGTCTGTGTCTATTTTTGCATTAATCCTTCCTGCTGTCAATCCTACCTGGGTAGGGGGTTCCGGAGAATATCCCGGCAGTCGACGGAGTAGTCCGCTGGTTGGAAGCTTCAACCTGAACCTGTAATCTGCCAACGAGGAGGCGGAAGTTGTCGAGAGGTAGCTTCTGCTCTGCGTGTCAGAGAGGCTAGGAGAACAATACTTGTGTTTAGCTTATTCTATGCAGTCCGACCAGGGATTGATCGATAAGCCCGGGGAGGTTTCGCCGGTCCCGGAACCCTCAACCCTTCTTCTGGTAGGCGGGGGGATTATCGGGATGGGTCTTGCGCGAGGCAGATTCAGAAAATAGCTCACCTGCAGGATAGCTGCAGAGATTCCTAGGAATTCCTAAACTCCTCCATCATCTTCAGCCACAATTCCGCGATCTCCGTCAGAGAATCATCAAACTCCTGATACTCGGGCAAGGTTTCCATATAATCAAAAAGCGCTTCACAGAAGTACCAGTTGCAGCCGGAGGGCCGCAGTCGGCGCTCCATCGAGCAGCCCTGGGATGTGAGAAATCGGCAGGGATCTAAATCGCTGCGCCCGAAGTCAGGGTGGGGAGGCGTTAGTCCAAGGGCGCGAATATACACAAGGTCTTCATA